>DASZMW010000096.1:0-3722 GCA_035551735.1 Humibacter sp.
GACATCCGGACCACGGTTCGCCGTGAGGGCGACACGTACTACCTGAACGGTGAGAAGCACCTCATCACGTTCGGCGTGAAGTGCGACTGGTGGTTGCTGGCGGCGCGCCTCGAAGGCACGACCGGCAAAGACGGAACCGTCGCCATCATGGTGCCGAACACCGGCCTGCCCGGTGCGGAGGTGATCGACGACTCGCAGACGATGGGAGTGCACGGCACGGACCACGCCATCCTGAACTTCCATGACACTCCCGTGCCCGTCGCGAACCGGGTGGGCGAGGAAGGGCAGGGCCTCGACGTCATGCTCGGCGGCTTCCTCCTTCCCAGCAGGGTGTCGGTGGCGATGAGCTGCGTCGGTCTGGCCGAGCGGGCACAGGAGCTCGCGGTGGAGTACGCGCTTCGTCGAGAGACGTTCGGCAAGCGGCTGGCCGAGCGCCAGGCGATCCAGTTCTATCTCGCCGAGAACTATGCGGACATCCAGGCGGCGAGGGCACTCGTGCTGGAGGCCGCTCGGGCCTACCAGCGCGGCGATGCCAACGCCGGCGTGCTCTCGAGCGCGTCGAAGATGGTCGCGGTCGACATGCTGACGCGCGTCACCGACAAGGCGCTCCAGATTCACGGGGGCGAGGGCTACTGGAAGCGCAACGCCATCGAGCGCGTCTACCGGGATGCCAGGGCGCAGCGCTTCGAAGAGGGCACCAACGAGATCCAGAAGCTCGTCGTCGGGCGAGCCGTGGTCACTGGCAAGGTCTGAATCGGCCATCATCGAACACCGACGTACGACAGAAACGAAGGAAGAACATGGCCTCGGATGCGCCACGCGTCACCCTCATCACAGGAAGCTCCCGCGGCATCGGCCGGTTGCTCGCGCTGAAACTCGCCGCGAAGGGCGAGCATGTGGTGGTCAACTACAAGAAGAACGTCGAACTCGCCGATGACGTCGTGCGCGAAGCGCGCGCGGCGGGCGGCGGAGGCATCGCGGTGCAGGCCGACATCGAGGAGCCCGACGACATCGACGCGCTCTTCGAGGCGGTGCGCGCCGAGTACGGCAAGCTCGACGCGTTCGTGGCGAATGCGGCGGCCAGCGCCTTCAAACCGGTCACCGCGCTCAAGCTCCACCACCTCGACCGCAGCTGGGCGATGAACGTGCGCTCGTTCGTGCTCGGCGCACAGCGTGCGCTCTCGCTCATGGGAAACGACGGCGGACGCATTGTGGCGGTGACGAGCTATGGTTCGCTTCGCTCGTTCCCGACCTACGCGTCGCTGGGAGCGGCGAAATCGGCTGTGGAGACCTACGTCAGGTTCATGGCCACCGAGTTCGGGCCGAAGAACGTGACGGTCAACGCCGTGAACGGCGGACTGATCGACACCGACTCGCTCGAGTATTTCTATCAGCGCGTGCCAGGCATGGCGCCCATGCAGAGCGTGATCGAGAAGATTCCGCTCGGTCGTCCCGGCACGGCGGACGACATGGCCTCCGCCGTCGAATTCCTGCTCGGTCCGACGGCCGGCTACATCACGGGTCAGACCCTCACCGTCGACGGCGGCCTCACCGTTGTCGCCCCGCCGTTCTGGGCCGACACCAGCGGTGAGCTGCGGGCAGCGGTCTACGGAGACTGACGGATGCCCTCGCCCGCGCTGACGAGAACCTTCTCGCCGTGGTCGATGGGCGGGCTCCGGCTCCCGCACCGCGTCGTCGTCGGCAGCATGCACACCGGCCTGGAGATGAGCGACGACGAAGGCGCCGGTCTCGCCGCCTTCTACCGGGAGCGGATCGAGGGAGGAGCGGCCCTCATCATCACCGGGGGCCTGGCCGTCGGGCCGGCCGGCCGCGGCGGACCGGACTACGCCGTGCTGACCGATCCCGTGGCCGGCGCACGGTTGGCGACGGCGGTTCTGGCGGTGCACGAGGCCGGAGGATTCGTCTGCGCCCAGCTGTTCCATGCCGGCAGGTATGCGCTGCTGGATGGACTGACCGACCCTGACGGAAGCCCGAGCGAGGCGGTCGCGCCATCCGCCGTGCCGTGGTCGGCCGCTCGCGGAGCCGTACCACGAGCCCTGACGGGTGGCGAAGCCTGGTCGATCGTGGCCGAGTTCGCCGCTGCCGCTGCGACAGCGAAGGAACTCGGATTCGACGCCGTCGAGGTGATGGCCTCCGAGGGCTACCTCATCAACCAGTTCTGCTCGCCGGTGACGAACCTGCGCGACGACGAGTGGGGCGGCGATGCCGAGCGGCGCTCGCGGTTCGCGCTCGAGGTGGTTACCGCGGTGCGCACCGCGGTCGGTGGCCTTCCGATCTCCGTTCGCCTGTCGGGCGACGATCTGATGCCAGGGGGTCCCGATCCCGTCGAGTACGCCGAGCTGGCCGTACGCCTTGCCCGCGCGGGCGCTGATGCGGTGAGTGTCGGCATCGGATGGCACGAGTCGAGGGTCCCAACCGTTCAGGCCACAGTTCCGCACGGCGCCTGGCTGGCGGCGACCGAACGGATCGCCGCAGCGCTCGCCGACGCACAACTGCCGACGGCGGTCATCGCGAGCAACAGGTTCACCGACCTGCGCGACGTGGAACTCGTGCTGAAGCGCGGCACGGTGCAGGCCGTTGCGTTGGCGCGGCCGTTCCTCGCCGATCCGCGGCTGATCGAGCGTTCCCGGGCAGGCGACTTCGCGGCCGTGAACACCTGCATCGGCTGCGATCAGGCCTGCATCGATCGTTCGCTGGTGTTCGCACCCGTTTCGTGCCTGGTGAACCCGCGGGCGGGGCGGGAGGCCGAGCATCCCATCGTCATCACACGCTCGCGATCCGACATGGCCGTGGTCGGCGGAGGCCCGACGGGCATGGCAGCGGCATTGGACCTCGCTCGACGCGGACACGGTGTCACCCTGTTCGAGTCCTCGCCCGAACTCGGCGGCCAGTTCTCGCTAGCGGCTCGCATTCCGGGCAAGGAGGACTACGCGGCATCGGCACGCGCGGCACGGCTGGAGCTGGAGGCCCTCGGTGCGACCCTTCGACTGGGCGTCAGGGCGGTCGTCGACGATCTCGAGAGGTTCGACGGCGTCGTCGTGGCATCCGGCGTCAGACCACGAACCATCGACGTGCCCGGTGCGGATCTCCCGCACGTCATCGACTACGAGACGGCGATCATCGACGGAGTCGCACAGGGCCCCGTGGTCATCGTCGGTGGAGGCGGCATCGGCGTCGACGTCGCGACCCTGCTCGTCGAGCCCTCGGATGCCCGCGAGCGCGCCACACGCTTCGGCCCGGCGTTCGACCTTCCGTGGCCCGCCGACCTGGTCGAGGCCGGGCGCCGCGACTGGGCCAATCGCGCGCCGCGCCGCTCGCCGCTGCCCGGCAAGGACGTGACCGTCCTGCGGCGCACCGGCAAGTTCGCAGCAGGAGTGGGCATCACGACCAGGTGGGTCGTGCTCGGCGCGCTACGAGCTGCAGGGGTGACCATGATCTCCGGGGTCGGCTACCGTGCGATCACTCCGCACGGCGTGCTGATCGAGACGTCGGAGGGCGAGACCCGGCTGCTGCCCGCGGCCACGGTCGTGGTGTGCGCCGGCCAGGAGCCGTACGCGCCGCTGGCGTCTGAGCTCGAGCGGAGAGGCATCCGATTCGAGTGTGCGGGCGGAGCGCGCGACGCGCGGGGGGTCGACGCCGCGCGTGCGACGTCGGAGGGGCTTGCTGCGGCGCGCAGGCTGGCACCGTGAACCGCACGATTA
>DASZMW010000097.1:0-3347 GCA_035551735.1 Humibacter sp.
GGCGGATGCCTATCGCCGCAACATGCTCTACCGGCTGGCGGAGATGAGTGCGGACGACGGCCTCGTGATGCAGCTGCATGCCGGTGTCATCCGCAACCATCACAGACCGACGTTCGACGCGTTCGGGCCGGACACCGGTCACGACCTGCCTGCGGTGGGCGGGTACACCGTGCCCCTCACGCCGCTGCTGCGCGATTTCGGAACCCATCCGACGTTCCGCCTCGTGCTGTTCACGGTCGATGAGACGCTGTTCTCCCGCGAGATCGCACCGCTCGCAGGGTTCTACCCGAGCGTGTATGCGGGGGCGCCCTGGTGGTACCTCGACTCCCCCGCCGGCATCGCTCGATACCGTTCGGCCGTGACCGACTCCGTCGGCTTCACGAAGACGAGCGGGTTCATCGACGACACTCGTGCCTACTGCTCGATCCCGGCCAGGCACGACATGTCGCGGCGCGTGGATGCCGGCTACCTGGCATCCCTCGTCGTCACCCACCAGCTCAGCGAGGACGACGCGCTAGGCGTCGCGCGGCGACTGGTGAAGGACATCCCGGTCGGTACGTTCCGGCTGTGAGGCCTTCGCCGGTCGAGTAGCGCGCCGCACCCCCGCTGGTCGACCAGCGAGGGGCCGCCTACAGGTTGATCATGTGGCCGGTGAGGCCGTGGAAGGCATCCTGCATCGACTCGGACAGGCTCGGGTGCGGGTGCACGTTGCGAGCGAGCTCGAGAGCGCCGAGATCCCATTTCTGGGCCAGCGTGAGCTCTGGCAGCAGTTCGGAGACATCGAGGCCCACCATGTGGCCGCCAAGCAGCTCGTGGTGGTTCTTGTCGGCGACGAGTTTGACGAAGCCGCGGGCATCCCCGAGGGCGTGCGCTTTGGCGTTCGCCAGCATCGGGAAGGTCGACACCTCCACGTCGTAGCCGGCGTCTCGCGCCTGCTGCTCGGTGAGGCCGAAACTGGCGACCTGCGGCTGCATATAGGTGGCGCGCGGCATCATGCGGTAGTCGCCGAGCGCCATGGTCTCTGCTCCGCCGATCGTCTCGGCAGCGACGATGCCTTGCGCCTCCGCCACGTGGGCGAGCTGCAGCTTGGCCGTCACGTCGCCGATCGCATAAATGCCGGGAACGTTGGTGTGCATGAAGTCGTCGATCGCGATCGCACCGCGATCGGTGAGCTCGACGCCGGTGTTCTCCAGCCCGTAACCGGTGACGTTCGCGGCGAACCCGACCGAGATCAGCGCCTTGTCGGCCACGACGCTGTCCTGCGCACCGTCCGTACCCGTGTACGTGACGGTCACCTGGCTGCCGTCGTCGACGACGGTCTCGACCTTCGTGGAGGTCAGAATCGGCACGCCGAGGGCCTTGAAGTGCTTCGTGATCTCTTTGGAGACATCCACGTCTTCGTTCGGCAGCGCACGATCGAGGAACTCGATCACGCTGACCTGCACGCCGTAGTTCGCCAGCACGTACGCGAACTCGAGGCCGATGGCTCCTGCGCCGACGATGACCATCGACTTCGGCAGTTCGCGGTCGAGGATGAGGTCCTTGTAGGTCACGACGTTGTCGCTGAGCTTCACGCCGGGCAGCAGACGAACGGTCGAACCGGTCGCGATGATCGCGTTGTCGAACGTGAGCTGCTCCGTGCCGCTGGCGGCGAGCGCGACGTCCATCGACTTCGGGCCGGTGAAGAACCCGTGGCCGTCGAACTCGGTGATCTTGTTCTTGCGCATGAGGTAGTGCACGCCCTTGGCACGGGCATCCGCGACCTGACGGCTTCGGTCCCAGCCGACGCCGTAGTCGGCGTGGATGTCGCCGGAGATGCCGAACTGCGCCCCCTCGCGCGTGACGAGGCTGAGCACCTCGGCGTTGCGGATCAGCGTCTTTGCCGGCACGCAGCCGATATTGAGACACACCCCGCCCCAGTACTGCTGCTCGACGACGGCGACCTGCAGGCCGAGCTGGGCCGCGCGCACGGCGGCGACGTAGCCGCCGGGGCCGGCTCCGAGGACGACGAGATCGAAGTGGGGCATGGGGGTCCTCCTTGGCAGTGGACGGGTGAGCTGCGCGGGACGGGTTAGCTGCGCGGGACGGGTGAGCTGCGCGCGGGCGTTCCGCTAGGGATGCTACCGGGTCGGCCCTTCGACGGGTCCTGAGCGAGCGTAGCGAGTCGAAGGGCGCTGCGCTCGCTCGGGGGGCTGGAGTGGGGTTACTCCGCGGCGGCGAGCTGGCCGCAGGCTCCGTCGATCTCCTTGCCGCGGGTGTCGCGCAGCGTGGTCGGGATGCCAGCCTGCTCGATGCGATGCACGAACTCGGCCGTGACATCTTTCTCGCTCGCCGTCCAGATGGAACCGGGCGTCGGATTGAGCGGAATCGGGTTCACGTGCACCCAGCCGTGACCGCGTTCGTTGAGCTTCTGAGCGAGCAGGTCGGCGCGCCAGCCGTGATCGTTCATGTCCTTGATCAGCGCGTACTCGATGGAGACACGCCGGCCGGTCTTCTCGAAGTAGTAGCGAGCTGCATCCAGCGCCTCGTCGACCTTCCAGCGGGAGTTCACCGGGATGAGCTCGTCGCGCAGCCCGTCGTCCGGCGCGTGAAGCGAGAGCGCGAACGTAAGCGGGATGTCTTCGTCGGCAAGCTTGCGGATGGCCGGCACCAGCCCGACCGACGACACCGTGATGCCGCGTGCAGACATGCCGAGGCCGTCGGGCTGCGGCGCCACCATGATGCGCACCGCCTTCATCAACCGGTTGTAGTTGGCCAGGGGCTCGCCCATGCCCATGAACACGATGTTGTGCACGCGCTCCGCCGTACCGGACGGCCGGTGGCCGAGCTCGCCGTCGGCGATCGCCTTGTTGGCCGCGACGATCTGGTCGACGATCTCTGCGGATGACAGGTTGCGGGTGAGTCCCGCCTGCCCGGTCGCGCAGAACGGGCAGTTCATGCCGCAGCCGGCCTGCGACGAGATGCAGAGCGTGATGCGGCCCGGATAGCGCATCAACACCGACTCGACGAGGGCACCGTCGAACAGCTTCCAGAGAAACTTGATGGTCTTGCCGTCGTCGGTGCGCAGGCGGCGCACCTCGGTGAGGAGCTTCGGGAGCAGGGCGGAGACGAGCTCTTCGCGGCCGTCAGCCGGAAGGTCGGTCATGGCCGAGGCATCCGTCGTGTAGTGCGTGAAGTAGTGGGTCGAGAGCTGATTGGCCCGGAAGCCTTGCAGCCCGAGCTCCTCGACCTTCGCTTTGCGCTCGGCCGGCGTCAGGTCGGCGAGGTGAGTCTCCGGCTGCTTGCGACGAGGCGACGCGAACTGCAGCAGCGGTCGGCCGTCCGCGTCCTTCGCCTGCTGCCACCCC
>DASZMW010000098.1:0-8901 GCA_035551735.1 Humibacter sp.
CAGGCTGCGCGAGCAGGGTCACGTCTTCGACGAGGACGGCGCAGTGTGGGTGCGCACCACCGACTTCGGCGACGACAAAGACAGGGTCATCCGGCGCAGCAACGGCGTCTACACCTATTTCGCCTCGGATGCCGCCTACTACCTGAACAAGACCGACCGCGGCTTCCAACACAAGATCTATCTGCTCGGAGCCGACCACCACGGCTACGTGCACCGGCTGCGTGCGCTCGCGGGCGCAGCCGGCGAGGATCCCGACCATGACGTCGAGGTTCTCATCGGGCAGCTGGTGAGCGTCAACGGCGCGAAGCTCTCCAAGCGCGCGGGCAACATCATCGAGCTCACCGATCTGCAGAAGTGGCTCGGAACGGATGCCCTGCGCTACTCGCTCGGCCGCTCACCGGCCGACTCGCCGCTCACGCTGGACCCGGAGTTGCTGCGCAGCCACTCCAACGACAACCCGGTGTACTACGTGCAGTACGCGCACGCGCGCACAGCGTCCGTCGCGCGCAACGCGGAGACCGCCGGCGTCAGCCGCAGTGTCTTCGCGCCCGAGTTGCTCACGCACGAGAGCGAGTCCGCACTGCTCGGCGCACTGCAGGAGTTCCCGCGCATCGTGGCGCTCGCCGCCGAACTGCGCGAGCCGCACAGGGTCGCCCGGTACATCGAAGAGGTAGCAGGGCTGTACCACAAGTGGTACGACACCTGCCGCGTCATCCCGCTCGGCGATGAGCCGATCACCGACCTGCACCGCACGCGGTTGTGGCTCAACGACGCGACCGGCCAGGTGATCCGAAACGGACTCGCACTCCTCGGGGTGTCGGCGCCCGACCGCATGTAGTCGCACGCCCGCATCGCGAAGCACGCCGACGAGCAGACGAACGGGGGAGTATGTCGACGATCGATCAACCGCAGAAACGACCGAAGCGCCGTGGCCTGCGCGCCCTGATCTGGACGATCGGCGCCGTGGTGGTCCTGGTGGGGTTGTACTTCGTCGCCGACGCCATCGTGCGTCAGGTTGCGCAGAACGAGGTGAGCTCGCAGATCCAGAAGCAGCTGCCACCGGATGTGACGGCGAAGGATCTGACCGTGACCATCCACGGATTTTCCGTGATCGGCCAGTTCCTCACCGGGCGGTTCGATCGTGTCGATCTGGATGCCGCCCACGTGAAAGTGCAGGGCGCCCCGCTCAGTGCACGGATCGTCGCGTACAACGTTCCCATCGACTTCAGCAAGCCGGTCGGCCGCATCGACGGCGACCTGGTTATCGGCCAGGATGCCGTCAACCAACTGGTCGACCTGCCAGACGCGACGAGCGTGAAGCTGGGCGACGACACCGTGGGACTCAAGGGAACCGGCAAGATCGTCGGCATCGAGGTCGCGTACACGGCATCCGTCACTCCGACCCTGAAGAACGGCGACACGGTGGTGCTGACGCCGCACAACGTCAGCGTGAAGGCCGGAGGCGGAACGCTCGATGTGACGCGCTTCGCGAAGGACCTGCTGCCGGACAGCATCCCGATCTGCGTCGCCGAGTATCTGCCGAAAGGTGTCGACGTGACGGATCTGACCGTGAAGAAGGGGTCGGCATCGGTCTCGGTGCGGGCGGACGACTTCATGGTCGACGACGCGTCGCTGCAGAGCAAGGGCAGCTGCAGCTGAGCGCGCGGCCCTCCTGGCCCTCGGCCACTTCCCCTTCTCCGCTCCTACCCCTCATCCGTCCACGCGAGGCTTCGGCTTCGTGCTGAGACTTCGACCGACAACCGAAGTCTCGGCACGAAGTCGAAGCCTCGGGGCGGTGGGGGGTGAGCGCGCGGCACTCCTGCCCTTCAGTTGGTCGAGTAGGGCGTATCGAGACCGTACGGCGGTGTGATCTCGATACACGTCCATTTCGCGGGCGCTACTCGATCGGCGAGGGTCCGCTCGTATTACGTCCTCGGTTTTCGGCCGCCTCGAGGCTCTCGTAGACTCAGTGGCACGCTTTCGCGCACCAGTTCTCCCGGGCTTCAGGGGCCAATCCGGGCCCGCTCGCCTCCTCATCGATTCTTCGAGGTGACTCCATGGCCGACAACCCCCTGGCTCCCGCGTGGCTGGCAGCGCCCGACGACGCGAACGCGTTCGCGCAGGGGGTGTGGCCGAAGAACCTGCACCGAGCGGATGACGGTTCCGTCGTCTTCGCCGGCGTGAACCTCACCCAGTTGGCTGCCCGTCGTGGCACGCCGCTCTACGTGCTCGACGAGGGCGAGGTGCGTGAGCGCGCGGCTCGAGTGCGCACCGCCTTCACCAGCGCGTTCGAGCGTGTCGGATCGACCGCAGAGGTCTACTACGCCGGCAAGGCGTTTCTCAGCACGGAGATCGCGCGGTGGGTCACCGAGGAGCAGCTGCGCATCGACGTCGCCAGCGGCGGCGAGCTCGCCGTCGTGCTGGCCGCCGGTGTCGATCCCGTCCGCCTCGGCTTCCACGGCAACAACAAGTCGAGTGACGAGATCGATCGGGCGATCGATGCCGGTGTCGGCACGATCGTGATCGACTCGGAGCAGGAGATCGAGCGGATCGCGGCGGCGGCATCCGCTCACGGTCGCGTGCAGCGCGTGCGGCTTCGCGTGCGCAGCGGAGTACACGCTCACACCCACGACTTTCTCGCCACGGCACACGAAGACCAGAAGTTCGGTGTCGCGCTGGCCGATGCCGAGCGTCTCGTCGCCAGCATCCGGCGGCACGATGGCCTCGAGTTCGTCGGACTGCACTGCCACATCGGCTCGCAGATCTTCGGCTCTGACGGATTCGCGGAATCCGCCGCCCGATTGATCGCCGTGCACGCGCGGCTGCTGGCCGGCGGCGCGGTTCCTGAGCTCAACCTCGGCGGCGGTTTCGGCATCGCCTACACCGCTGCTGACGAGCCGGACGAGATCGAGAAGCTGGCCCAGCACATCGCGCAGGTTGTCGCTGCGGAATGCGAGAACCTCGACATCCCGGTACCGGTGGTCGCATTCGAGCCGGGGCGCTACATCGTCGGCCCGGCCGGCATCACGCTGTACACGGTCGGAACGACGAAGTCCGTCGTGTTGGATGGCGACGGCGCGCCGGCGCAGCGCCTGTACGTCAGCGTGGACGGCGGCATGAGCGACAACGCCAGGCCGGCCCTCTACGGCGCCGACTACTCGGCACGCCTGGTGAGCAGGGCATCCGACGCGGAGCCGGTGCTCGTGCGGGTGGCAGGCAAGCATTGCGAGTCCGGCGACATCGTGGTGGATGCCGAATACCTTCCCGGCGATGTCGCGCCTTCAGACCTGATCGCCGTCGCGGCGACCGGCGCGTACTGCTGGTCGCTGTCGAGCAACTACAACTATCTTCCGCGGCCCGCGGTGGTCGCAGTGCGCGATGGACATGACCGCGTGATCGTGCGCGGAGAGACCGAAGACGACCTGTTGGCGAGGGATGTCGGCGCGCGTCACTCCGCAGCAGTGCCGCCAGAAGAGCAGCGCGACGTCGACGCACCCGGCCCGCTTGCCCGTGCCGACCGCGCAGTCCAGGGGGACGAGAAGTGATCGAATACCGAAGCCTCAAGATCGCGCTGCTCGGCGCGGGATCCGTCGGCTCCCAGGTTGCGAAACTGCTGCTCGACAACTCCGACGAACTCGCAGCACGCGTCGGAGCGGGCCTCGAG
Organism: Humibacter sp.; assembly: GCA_035551735.1. Classification (GTDB taxonomy): domain Bacteria; phylum Actinomycetota; class Actinomycetes; order Actinomycetales; family Microbacteriaceae; genus Humibacter. Next base: position 3,665 of record DASZMW010000098.1, read on the forward strand.
CTTGTCGGCATCGCGGTGCGCGATCCTGACGCCCAGCGCCGCGTCGATCTGCCGCGTGAGCTGTTCACGACCGACGCGCGCTCGCTCATCCTGAGCGCCGACATCGTGATCGAGCTGATGGGCGGCGTCGACCCCGCCCGCGAATACGTGCTGCTCGCGCTGAATTCCGGCGCCGACGTCATCACCGGCAACAAGGCGCTGCTCGCCGAGCACGGTGCGCAGCTTTTCGCGGTGGCTGAGCAGGTCGGCGCGCAGCTCTATTACGAGGCTGCCGTGGGCGGGGCGATCCCGATCATCCGTCCGCTGCGCGACAGCCTCGCGGGCGATCGTGTCGAACGCATCCTGGGCATCGTGAACGGAACGACGAACTTCATCCTCGACCGCATGGACACCGCAGGGGACACCCTCGAGGACGCGCTCGAGACGGCGACGGAGCTCGGGTATGCGGAACGCAGCGACCCCGCGGCGGATGTCGAGGGGTACGACGCCGCAGCCAAGGCGGCCATCCTGGCAGGGCTCGCGTTCCACACGACGGTTCCTCTGGAGTCCGTGCACCGCGAGGGCATCACCGGCATCACGAAAGAGCAGGTGGATGCCGCGCGCGATGGCGGGTACGTGATCAAGCTGCTCGCGATCTGCGAGCGGGTCGCCGGCGATGACGGCAGCGAGGGCGTGTCGGCGCGGGTGTATCCGGCGCTCGTTCCGAGGCAGCATCCGTTGGCCGCCGTGCGCGGCGTGCACAACGCGGTTTTCGTGCAGGCCGCCGCGGCTGGTGACCTGATGTTCTACGGCGCAGGTGCCGGGGGACTCCAGACGGCGTCCGCGGTGCTGGGCGACGTCGTCTCCGCTGCTCGCAGGCACGTCGTCGGCGGTCCGGGCGTCGCGGAGTCCACGCACGCTGACGTGCCCGTGCTGGAGATCGGCGCCGTTCGCACCCGGTATCAGATCACGCTCCGCGTGACGGATGCCCCCGGTGTGCTCTCGCGCATCGCGTCGATCTTCGCCACGAACGAGGTCTCGGTGGAGACCGTGACGCAGACCGTGGCATCCGAGCAGGAGCCTGGTGGGGCATCCGCAGCGATCTCGGCCCGTCGGGAACCCGTCTCGGCCACGGCTACGCTGGTTATCGGAACGCACGAGGCGTTCGAGTCCGCTCTCGCGGCAACGGTCGACACCCTTCGCGCCAGCGATGAGGTCGTGGCCGTCACCTCTGTCTTACGAGTTGAAGGAGTCTGACGTGGCGCACCAATGGCAGGGCGTTCTGCGCGAATACGCTGATCGCCTCGACGTGACGGAGGCAACGCCCATCGTCACGCTTGGCGAGGGCGGCACCCCGCTCATCCCGGCCCCTGCGCTGTCCCGCCGCACCGGCGCCGACGTATACGTCAAGTTCGAGGGCATGAACCCGACGGGTTCCTTCAAAGACCGCGGCATGACGATGGCCATCTCCAAGGCCATCGAACACGGTGCGAAGGCCGTCATCTGCGCCTCGACCGGCAACACCTCCGCGTCGGCGGCTGCTTACGCTGCGCACGCGGGCATCCAGGCCGTCGTGCTCGTGCCAGAAGGCAAGATCGCGATGGGCAAGCTGAGCCAGGCGATCGCGCACAATGCCCAGCTGCTGCAGGTGCAGGGCACGTTCGACGACTGCCTCGACATCGCACGCGAGCTCTCCGCGAGCTACCCGGTGCACCTGGTCAACTCGGTGAACAACGACCGCATCGAGGGTCAGAAGACCGCGGCGTTCGAGGTTGTCGAGGTGCTCGGTGACGCTCCCGACTTTCAGTTCATCCCGGTGGGCAACGCAGGAAACTACACCGCATACACCCGCGGCTACACGGAAGAAGTAGAGCGTGGCGTAACAACGAAGCTGCCGCGCATGTTCGGTTTCCAGGCAGCGGGCAGCGCGCCCATCGTGCTCGGGCATCCGGTGAAGGACCCTGACACGGTCGCCAGCGCCATCCGTATCGGCAACCCCGCCTCATGGGAGCTCGCGCTCGCCGCGCGGGATGCCACGAACGGCTACTTCGGCGCCATCGACGACGAGGCCATCCTCGACGCTCACCGCATCCTCTCGTCCGAGGTCGGCATCTTCGTCGAGCCCGCCAGCGCGATCAGCGTCGCCGGCCTGCTCGAGCGTTCAGAGGCAGGAGTGATCCCCGCCGGTTCGAAGGTTGTGCTCACCGTCACCGGCCACGGCCTCAAGGACCCCCAGTGGGCGCTGCGCGTCGCCGGCGGCGGCGAGGTCACGCCGACGGTCGTTCCCGTCGACACCGCGCAGATCGCGGGAGTGCTGGGGCTCAGCCCGTCGGGCGTGGCGTGAGCGCGGCATCCGTGCCGGCGATCGGCACGAGCGTACGTGTGAAGGTGCCTGCCACCTCCGCCAATCTCGGTCCAGGGTTCGACACGCTCGGTCTCGCGCTGGCCCTGTACGACGAGCTCACCGTCACGGTGCGCGACGAACCGGGCGCCTTCGTCGAGGTGCACGGCGTCGGCGAAGGGGAGGTGCCGACAGACGAGACGAACCTCGTCGTGCGCGCCATCGCCCACGCGTTCGCGGCAGTCGGAATGCCGGTTCCTGGACTCCACCTCGTCGCCCACAACTCCATTCCGCACGGACGGGGCCTCGGATCCTCCGGCGCGGCGATCGTCTCGGGCATCGTCGCAGCCAAGGGCCTGCTCGAAGGCATCGTCGAATTCGGCCCGCAGCAGCTCCTGTCGCTGTCGACGGAGCTCGAGGGGCATCCGGACAATGTGGCCCCTGCACTGTTCGGCGGTCTCACCATCGCCTGGGTGTCGGCTACCGGCCCTCAGCACAAGAAGCTGATGGTGCATCGCGGGGTCTCGCCGCTGGTGTTCGTGCCAGAGCACGTCATGTCGACGGCGTTGGCACGCAGCCTTCAGCCGACGTCGGTTCCGCACGAGGATGCCGTCTTCAACGTCTCTCGCTCGGCGCTGCTCGTCGCGGCCCTTGTGCAGAGCCCCGAGTTGCTGCTCGCCGCGACGGAAGACAAGCTGCACCAGAACTATCGTGCGAAGGCGATGCCCGAGACCGATCGCCTCATCTCCGCGCTGCGTGCCGACGGCTTTCCTGCCGTCGTCTCGGGTGCCGGCCCCTCGATCCTGGTGCTGTGCAGTGATCCTGCGCAGCGCCTTGCTGCCGCCGAACTCGTCGCCGAACGCGCGGAGACCACGTGGCAGCCGCTCATGCTCGCTGTCGACTTTCTCGGTGCGACGGTGCATCGAGCGGGTGCTGCGGCGACGTGAACCGTCACGCGGCAGCCCCAGGTCGGTCGCCCTTCGCAACACGACGTGCAGTTGGTGAGCGAAGGGGTACGAGGGTGGTAAACTTGGCCCACCTGCCAGACGGCGCGAAAAAGATACGCGAATCTGGTGTTCGGGTGAATCTCTAGAAACTCACTGCTGTCGTGCTTGCCTGAATCCGCGCAGCGATCCCCGACGGGGCGCGGGCGAAGTATGAACGGGCGGCTCGTGTACGACACGCGCTCTGAGCGAGGCGGATCTATGCCCGCCAGAGGAAAGGAATCCTCTTCAAGTGACTGATGTCAACCCCCGCGCCGAAGGCGTGGATCCCACTGTCGATCTGTCCAGCCTGCGAGTCCCGCAGCTGCAGACGCTCGCTGCGAGCATCGGCGTCCCCGGCGCTGCGAAGCTCCGCAAGGGCGAACTGATCGCAGCCATCGAGGCCACGCGGGCCACTGGCGAGACGGCCGGCACCGAAGCCGTCGCTCCCGCCGTCGTGGCCGAGGCGCCGGCAGAGAGCGCTCCGGCCGTGACTGTGACCGAGGCCGTTCCGGCCGAGATCGAGGCGGTCGAAGCGCCAGCTGTGTCGTCCGACGGCCAGCAGCTCAGCCCGCAGGACGCGGAGGCGGCTCTGCAAGCCGCACTCGACCTGCAGACTCCGCCGGCGCGCAGCCGTCGTGGCTCGCGCCGCGTCACGAGCGTCGACGGTGGCCACACCGTCTCGGCCTCCACCCACGTGAACGCCGGCCAGGTCGGTCTTCCCGAGCCGACGACCGACGCCGCGAACGTTGCGGTCGAGTCGAACGATGTCCAGGCTTCAGCCGACGTCGTCGCCGACCGCCAAGATGCAGCTCCCGCCGAAGATGCTCAGGCCGAGAACGCCGCTGATGCGCAGGCATCCGACGGTGCCGACGGCTCGCAGCAGCCGCGTCAGGGTCGCGGACGCAATCGCGGGCGTAACAAGAACCGTCGCGCCGACAACGGCGAGGGCGGTGACAACGGTGCCGAGCAGCAGGGCGGCCAGCAGGCTCAGAACCAGCAGGGCCAGAACCAGGGTCAGCAGAACAACCAGCAGCAGAAGCAGGGTCAGCAGCAGAATCAGCGTGGCCAGGGCGGACAGCAGCAGGGTGGCCAGCAGCAGGGCGGCCAGCAGAACCAGCGCCAGAACCAGAATCAGGGCGGCCAGCAGGCTCAGGAGGACGAGCGCGGCGGCCGCAACCGCTACCGCGACCGCAAGCGTCGTGGGGCCGTTGGCGACGACATCGAGCCCGAGATCCTCGACGACGACGTACTCATCCCCGTCGCCGGCATCCTCGACGTGCTCGACAACTACGCCTTCGTACGCACCAGTGGCTATCTGCCGGGCCCGAGCGATGTCTACGTTTCGCTCGGACAGGTGAAAAAGTACAACCTGCGTAAGGGCGACGCGGTGGTCGGAGCCATCCGCCAGCCGCGCGACGGCGAGGGCACAGGGCGTCAGAAGTACAACGCTCTGGTCAAGGTGGACTCGGTCAACGGTCAGAGCATCGACGAGGCGGAGGCCAGGGTCGAGTTCAACAAGCTCACCCCGCTGTACCCGCAGGAGCGTCTGCGTCTCGAGACTGAGCCGACCAAGCTCACCCAGCGCATCATCGACCTGGTCGCCCCGATCGGCAAGGGCCAGCGCGGCCTGATCGTCGCTCCGCCCAAGGCCGGTAAGACCATCGTGATGCAGCAGATCGCGAACGCGATCACCACGAACAACCCCGAGGTACACCTCATGGTCGTGCTCGTGGACGAGCGGCCCGAAGAGGTCACCGACATGCAGCGCACGGTCAAGGGCGAGGTCATCGCCTCGACCTTCGACCGTCCGGCCGAAGACCACACCACCGTTGCTGAGCTTGCCATCGAGCGCGCCAAGCGTCTGGTTGAGCTCGGTCATGACGTCGTCGTGCTGCTTGACTCGATCACTCGCTTGGGTCGCGCGTACAACC
>DASZMW010000099.1:0-2500 GCA_035551735.1 Humibacter sp.
CCAGATCATGGCCCAGATCTGACCTCCCTCAGTCCCCTGAGCGAGCGAAGTGAGTCGAAGGGGCGCCTGCCCTTCGACTCGCTGCCGCTCGCTCAGGGCGCTGAAAACGCCGTCACGACGGCCGTGCCGTCGCCGGGCGCGTCGACGTCGAACACGCGGCCGCCCACGCGCACGCCCTTCACGATGATGCCTCCCACACCGTCGACGGGCGCAGCCGACACCGCGTCACCGTCGGGTCGCAGCCCCAGTCGCACCGCGAGCACCTCGATGGCGGCCGCGGCCGACCACGCCTGCGGACGACACGCCGCGGGGTACGGCGCCGGGGTGCCGGTGTCGGACGCGGCGTCGCCGGAGTGAAGCTCTGGCATCCTGAAGTCGAAGCGCTCAGCGGCCCGCAGCAGGCCTTCGATCAGCCCGCTTGCACGTTCGGCCATGCCGGCTCGTGCGAGGCCGCCGATCGCGATCGCGGTGTCGTGAGTCCAGACCGAACCACCGTGGTAGCTGAGCGGCCAGAAACCGGCGGAGTCCGTCGACAGCGTGCGCAGCCCGAATCCGGAGTCCAGACGGGGGGACGTGATGCGGTCGGCGACAGTCGCCTCCTCCTCCGGCGACAGGATGCCCGTGCCCAGCAGATGCCCGATGTTGCTGGTAAGCGAGTCGACGGGCTGCTTACCGGCATCCAACGCGACCGCTGGGTAACGCCCGCCCTCCGGGTCGTCCACCCAGAACTCGTCGGCGAACCGGCTCTTCAGCCGCGCAGCCCAGTCGCGCCATTCGTGCGCGCCCGGCAAGCCGAAGTGCTCGAGCAGATCGGCGCCGTGCACGGCTGCCTCGTACGCGTAGGCCTGCACTTCGCAGAGCGCGATCGGCCCGTCGGCCAGTGTGCCGTCCCGCCACTGGATCGAGTCCCCCGAGTCCTTCCAGCCCTGGTTCGCGAGCCCGTGGCCGGTCGTGTCGACGTACTCGAGAAAGCCGTCGCCGTCGCTGTCGCCGCTGTCGCGCATCCATGCCATGGCAGCCTCGAGATGCGGCAGCAGGGGAGCGATGTCGGTGTCCCGCGCGCCCCATTTCCATACGTCGTGCAGCAGGCACACCCACAACGGCGTCGCGTCGATCGTGCCGTAGTAGAGCGGCGGCAGTGTGATCCCATGGTCGGGGAGGGACAACGAACCCGCCCTCAGCTCGTGCATGATCTTGCCCGGCTGCTCGGCGGTCTCGGGATCGGTCTGTGTTCCCTGGAACGCGGCGAGCACCCTGAGCGTCGCCAGAGCGGGCTCGGTCGACGCGGGCAGCAGGAAGCGCGCCGCCCAGATCGAGTCGCGGCCGAACAGGGTGAAGAACCAGGGGGCTCCGGCGGCGAAGAACTCGTCGCCCGGCGCCCGCGTCGTCGACATGCGCAGTGCGTCGAGGTCGGAGAGTGCGGTGGTCACCCACCGGCTCAGCCTCGAGTCACCGCTCTCGACGAAGAATCCCTGCCAGGAGGGTGCGTCGGTCGCGCCAGCGACCACCGACGAGGCATCCGTCATTGCGACGCGCCACGTGAGTTCGACGGAGCCATGCGGCGGTAGCTCGACGCCCCACGAGACGACCGTCGCCTCGCCCTCTGACCGAACTGCGGATCGCGGCGCCTGCAGCGTCGCGGTCGTCGTGCCGTCCGACCATTCGACTCCGTCATCGCGCAGCGTCGAACCCCAGTCGTGGCTGACGTGGATGCCCGCCTTCACGTCCTGCATCGGCGTGAAGGCCGGTGCGAGTTCGACCTCTACCCTGGTGCGCACCGGCACATCGCGTGCCGAGCGCACGACGATGCGCTCCGCGACGGCATCCGTCGTCGCGGTGCGTTCGCGATCGATGCGCACTCGAGGGTCAGCGCCCTCGCCGTCGAGGTGCCGCAGCACGCCGGTGAACGTCGCGGCGGATGCCCCGTGCGGCGCGACGGAGATCCACTCCGGCCGTCTGCCATCGACGGTCAGCACGACTCCCGAGAGCACGCGCACATCGCCGTGGTAGAGGCCGTGGATGTCTGCCGCTCCGGCATCCCCCGTGCGGTCGGACCACAGCTGGGTCGGTGCGCGCAGCACAATGATCTGGTCGCTGAGCAGCGGTTGACGGTGTTCTTGCATGGTTCCCTTCGGCGACGCGACGCGGTCGCTATTCCTTGACGGCGCCTTCGCTGTTGTTCATGATGCGGCGCTGGAAGACGAAGAACATCACCGCGACCGGGATGGTCATGATCGCCGCGGCGGCGAGCTTCAGCGGGTACTGATTCCCCTGTCCGAGCTGTCCGCTGCTCAACGAGGCGACGCCCTTCGTCAGCGTCGTGAGCGACGGGCTCTGCGCCGAGATGATGAACTGTGCCAGTTCGTTCCACGAGCCCTGGAACGACAGGATGATGATCGTCACGAGCGCCGGTCTCGCCATCGGCAGCACGACCGACCAGAACAGCCGGAACGTCCCGGCGCCGTCGATGCGGGCCTGTTCCTCGACACTCACCGGGATC
>DASZMW010000100.1:0-3842 GCA_035551735.1 Humibacter sp.
AGGATTGCGCCGACGGCGACGAGCACCGCGATCGCCAGGACGCCGTAGACACCACTGGCGGATCGGGCCGCCCGCTCATCAACCGCCACCCGCGCCCCGGAGTGCATGAACGGCGCCGAGTCGGGGTGCTTGTCCCCATCTTCCATGTGATCGCCTCCCATAAAGTGATATCACTCTACGCAGCCCGGCCCGCAGCGGCTCGGCGACGGACTCGTCGGAGCGTTCTCACGACACGCCGCGCCGGCACCTCGACACGCCGGGTGTCGTGCAGCATCTCCGACGAGTGAGCAGGAGGCCACTGTCCTCGACCCCTGGCGTAACGGACAACAATAGAACACGATGACCACACGACTCCACGACCCAGCCTCCCGCGCGTTCGCCTCAGACAACTACGCGGGCGCGCATCCAGAAATCATCGACGCGATCGCCGCAGCGAACGGCGGGCACCAGATCTCCTACGGCGAGGATGCCTATACCGAGCGCCTGCACGAGGTGTTCGCCGAGCAGTTCGGCGACGGTGTTCAGGCGTATCCGGTGTTCAACGGCACGGGCGCGAACGTGACGGCCCTGCAGTCGATGCTGCCGCGCTGGGGCGCCGTCGTCACGGCATCCACCGCGCACATCAACACCGACGAAGGCGGTGCCCCCGAGAAGATCGGCGGGCTGAAGCTTCTCACCGTCGACACACCCGACGGCAAGCTCACACCCGAACTCATCGACAAGCAGGCGTGGGGCTGGGGCGATGAGCACCGGGCGCAGCCGCTTGCGGTCTCCATCACGCAGACCACCGAGGTCGGCACGTGCTACACGATCGACGAGGTGCGGGCCATCACCGACCACGCCCACTCGCTCGGCATGCGCGTGCACCTCGACGGCGCACGCATCGCCAACGCCGCCGCGCACCTCGATGCACCGCTGCGCGCCTTCACGTCCGACGCCGGCGTCGACCTGATCAGCTTCGGCGGCACCAAGAACGGCCTGCTGTTCGGCGAGGCCGTCGTCGTGCTGAATCCGGATGCCTCCGACGGCCTGCACTACCTTCGCAAGGTCAACATGCAGCTCGCGTCGAAGATGAGGTTCATCTCGGCTCAGCTGATCGCCCTGCTCACCGACGACCTGTGGTTGCACAGCGCACAGCATTCGAACGCGATGGCTGCCCGGTTGCGCTCCGCGCTCGAGGATGCTTCCGACTCCGGCCGCGCTCCCGGCCTGTCGTTCACCCAGGCGACCGAGTCGAACGGCGTCTTCGCAGCTCTGCCGCACGACGCCGCCGACAAGGTGCGCGAGAGCTTCCGGTTCTACGACTGGGACGCCGCCCGCGGCGAGGTGCGCTGGATGTGTTCGTGGGACACCACCGAAGACGACGTCGACGGCTTCGTCGCGGCCGTGGTGGCGGCGCTGCGAGGGTAGCCCTCCCTCGCGGGCGCGCCGCGACTATCCAGGAGGCACGCCCTACGTCAGCAGCTCGGCCTCGTCGAGTTGCGAGGCGAGCTTGCGATCGAAGGTCAGCAGCGGGGTGGCGCCGTTCTCGCGGGCGCGAAGCGCGAGATAGAGATCGGCGACCGAGAGTTTCGGATGCTCTACATAGACATCCGCAAGCTCGCTCCAGAGCGAACGGTCGAGATCGAGACTGCCTGTCGAGATGATCAGCCTCACCGCGTCGCGGATCGTTTCGCGGCTGGCGCTCATCACGCTCTCGAGGACGTACACCGACTCGATGAGCGCCGCATCCTCAACGCGCAGACGCACGCCAGAAGCGATCAGCCCTTCGGCGAGCGCCGACTGGGGCGGAACATCGTCCAATAACCAGCGGAGCAGGATGTTCGTGTCAAGACTCGGCATGCTTGTTCCGCACGTGGGCGGCCCATCCGTCCCCTGCCTGTGGGACGACTCCCCACGTGCCGGCCGTCTCCGCCTCAGCGCGCAGCTGAGCGCGGACTGCATCGAGGTCGTGCGGTGCGTCGATGATGAGCCGACTGCCGTCGACTGTCACCGCGACCTTCTGGCCCGGGTGAAGCCCCAACGCATGACGCGCCGCCGAAGGCAGCGTGATCTGTCCCTTCGACGTAATCGTGGTGTACACGGTTGACATGTAAGAATTCTACAACGATTCTTACATCGTCGGTGATCGACTACGCCCCGTACTCACGGGGCACGAATGTGCAGATCCAACGCCGCGCTACGAGGCCGAATGGGTCAGGAGGAACCGATGACTACGCCACGTGTGATGGCCGACATCCGCCTGCGGCGCGTGGCCGTGCTCGTGCTCGGGGGCGCGAAGCCGCTGGATGTCGGCATCCCTGACCAGGTGTTCAGCACACGCGGCAGCATGCCCTACCAGGTGAGGGTGTGCGGCGCGGCGCCGGGGCTGGTCACCGGCGGCGACGGACTCTCGTACCACGTCGCCGACGGGCTGGAGGCGCTGGAGTGGGCCGAGACGGTCTTCATTCCGGGGTATCGGTTCCCCGACCGTGATGATCCGCCAGCCGCTGTCGTTGACGCACTGATCGCTGCGCACGATCGCGGTGCCCGGCTGGCCGCGATCTCGACCGGCGCGTTCGCCCTCGCCGCGACCGGCCTGCTCGACGGAAAACGCGCAACGACGCACTGGCACTACACGCGGGCGCTGGCCGCGAGGCATCCGCTCGTCACCGTCGACGAAAACGTGCTGTTCGTCGACGAAGGGAGCGTGCTCACGTCCGCGGGCGCGGCATCCGGAATCGACCTGTGCCTGCACATCCTGCGCCGCGACCTCGGAGTGAACGCGTCGAACCATGCAGCCAGACGCCTCGTCGCCGCGCCGTACCGGAGCGGTGGCCAGGCGCAGTACGTGCCGCGCAGCGTGCCGGAGCCGCTCGGCGAGCGCTTCGCCGACACCCGGGAGTGGGTGCTGCGTAGGCTGGGCGATCCGCTCACGCTCGAGGTTCTCGCCCAGCACGCTGCTGTGTCACCGCGCACGTTCTCACGACGCTTCGTCGACGACACCGGCTACACACCCATGCAGTGGGTGATGCGCGCACGCATCGACGTCGCGCGCGAGCTTCTGGAGCGCTCCGAGCTCAGCGTCGAGCAGATCGCCACCGACGTGGGCCTCGGAACCGGCGCGAATCTGCGACAGCACTTTCAGAGCATCCTGGGCACGACGCCCAAGGAATACCGCCGCACCTTCACCCGCGGCGAGTAGCCCCGATCACGCCTCGGGCGGCTGGATGCCAGGAGGCGGCGCCGTGACGTCACTCTCGTGATGCGGTGCCGTCTCGGTCTCGCCGTGTTCGTCGACAGGAGCCGGCCGGTCGTGCGAGTGCAGCATCGCCGTGATCATCGCGTTGGCCACCGCGAGGAACGGCACCGCGAACAGCGCACCCGGCACACCAGCCAACCCGGTGCCCGCAGCGACTCCCACCACCACGGCCAGCGGATGCACCTTCACGGCACCGCCGACGAGCAATGGCTGCAGCACGTGCGCCTCGAGCAGGTGCACGCCGAGCACGCCGGCCAGCATGATGATCGCTTGGAACGGTCCGCCGAAGATCAGGGCGATCACCACGGCGATGATGCCGGAGACGATGGCACCGATCACGGGAATGAACGATGCGATCAGCACGATGACGGCGATCGGCACCGCGAGTGGCAGCCCGAGGAAGAAGGCGACGAGGCCGATGCCGATGCCGTTCACGAGAGCGACGAGAATCTGAACGCGCACGAAGCTCGTCAGCGTGCCCCAACCGGCGGTTCCTGCTGCGTCGAGGCCCGGAGCGGCGTTCTTCGGGAACAGTCGAACGATCCACCGCCAGATGCCGGCGCCGTCGATGAGCATGAAGATCGTCGCGAACAGTGCGATC
>DASZMW010000101.1:0-6946 GCA_035551735.1 Humibacter sp.
ACCCAGCCGATCGAGCCCGAAGAGGTCGCCGAGCTCGAAGCGCGCGACTTCACCATGCGCGGACTGGTGGATGCCACCGGCCGCGTGCCTGGCGCATCCCTCACGGTGGTGGGCGACTCCGATCAGTCGATCTATGCGTTCCGCGGGGCGGACATCCGCAACATCTCGGAGTTCGAACGCGACTTCCCCGGTGCGAAGGTCGTGCTGCTCGAGCAGAACTATCGCTCGACCCAGAACATCCTGTCGGCCGCCAACTCGGTCATCTCGAACAATTTCGACCGCAAAGACAAGAAGTTGTGGTCGTCAGGCGGCGACGGCGAGAAGATCATTGGCTACACCGGATACTCCGGCCACGACGAGGCGCAGTTCGTCGCCGACGAGATCGAGAAGCTGCACTCCGACGGCATGCCGTACAACGAGATTGCTGTCTTCTACCGCACCAACTCTCAGACGCGCGCGCTGGAGGAGATCTTCATCCGCTCGGCGCTGCCGTACCGCATCATGGGCGGCACCAAGTTCTACGAACGTGCCGAGATAAAGGATGCGATGGGCTACCTCATCGCGGTCGCCAATCCGTCGGACGAGATGGCACTGCGGCGCATCCTGAACACGCCCAAACGTGGAATCGGCCCTGCCACCATCACCCAGCTGGCCGGCTACGCCGAGGCGAACGGTCTCGACTTCAGGCAGGCGATGCGCGACGCGGCATCGCTCGGGCTCGGGCCCAAGGTGACGAAGGCGATCGTCGACCTCGCCCAGCTGCTCGATGAGGGCGCCGCGATGATCGATCCGGATGCACCGGCCGGGCAGGCGAAGGTGAGCGACGTTCTCGTGCACCTGCTGAAGGGTTCGGGACTGGTGGCCTCGCTGCGTGCGACCCGCGACCCGCAGAACGAGGCGCGGGCGGAGAACGTCGAAGAGCTCGTCGCAGTGACGAAGGAGTTCGAGCGCAACAACCCGGGAGGCGGACTCATCGACTTCCTCACCGAGGTCTCACTTGTCGCCGCGGCCGATGAGATCGACGACGCGAGCGGAACCGTCTCGCTCATGACGCTACACACGGCGAAGGGGCTGGAGTACGACGCCGTGTTCATCACCGGCGTCGAGGAAGACCTGCTCCCGCACCGCATGTCGGCCAACGAGCCGGGCGGCCCGTCGGAGGAACGGCGACTGTTCTATGTGGGCATCACCCGCGCACGCAAGCGGCTCTACCTGTCGCTCGCGATGACCAGGGCCCAATACGGCGAGGTCGCGGTCGCCATGCCGAGCCGATACCTGCAAGAGATTCCCGGCGAGCTGATCGACTGGAAGCAGTCGCCGGGCTTCGCCAACTCTCGCGGCGGAACGCAGTCGCGTGCGCTGAATGCCCGCCGCCCCGAACGCGGTCCCGACCGCGGACTCTCCGGGGCGGGTGGAACGTTCGGCGCCAAACCGCAGATTCCGGCCAGCGCATGGCCGAACCGCGTGACGGCGCAGGTGCGCGACAACGGGGACCTCACGCTCGAGCCGGGCGATCGCATCCGTCACGTCGACTTCGGCGAGGGGCGTGTCACCGCAGTGACCGGCGAAGGCACGAAGCGGGTCGCTCACGTTCAATTCGACACGTCGGGCGCGAAGAAGCTTCTGATCAAGATCGCCCCTATCGAGAAATTGTGAGCATGAACGACGATCGCTCTGTACTCCGCAACAGCCTCGACGCGTTCTCCACCGAGGGTGTGAACCCCGCGACGCATGCCCTCGACCTGCTGCCGCTCTCGGAGCAGGTCGCGCTGATGAACGCGGAGAACGCGAAGGTGCCGGAGGCGGTGGCGGCATCCGCGCCCGAGATCGAGCAAGCGATCGCGCTCGTCGTCGATGGGATGCGCGTCGGCGGCCGGCTGATCTACGTCGGCGCCGGCACCCCCGGCCGTCTAGGCGTGCTCGACGCCAGTGAGATCCCGCCGACGTACGGCATGGACCCGTCCCGCGTGATCGGAGTCATCTCCGGAGGCGATACCGCGATCCGCACGGCGGTGGAGAACGCGGAAGACGACGACGTCGCCGGCGCCGCCGCGATGGACGAGCACGGTGTCGGCGAGCACGACACGGTGGTCGGCATCTCAGCCTCTGGTCGCACGCCGTACGTGCTCGGCGCCCTGCGCAGGGCGCGCGACCGCGGAGCGGCCACCGTCGGGTTCGCGTGCAACGCAGGGTCCGCCATCGGCGAAGCGTCCGATGTGGCGATCGAGACCGTCGTCGGACCGGAGTTCGTGACCGGTTCGACGCGACTCAAGGCCGGAACGGCGCAGAAGCTCGTGCTCAACATGATCTCGACGTTGACGATGGTGCGGCTCGGCAAGGTCTACGACAACCTCATGGTCGACGTGCGCGCCACGAACGAGAAGCTGCGGGCGCGGTCGGAGCGCATCGTGATGCAGGCGACGGGCGCGGATGTCGCGACCGCGGCCTCCGCGCTGGCCGCGGTGGGCGGCTGGGTGAAGGCGGCGATCCTCGTCGTGGTCACGGGGCTGGAGGGCGAGGCTGCGGTGGGCATCCTGAACGATCACGACGGGATGCTGCGCGAGGCGATCGCCGTGGCGTCACCGGCCGCTGCTCACTCTTCCGAGTCGGACTGATCCATCCACCACTCGGTGAACGAGATCGCCCGGCCATCCGGCGCGAAGTCGATCACCCACAGGTTGCTGAATGTGGCGCGTTCGTAGACGGTGACGCCCTGCACGAAGGCGCGATCTCCGTCTTCGCCGATCTGCTCCCACGTGAAGGTCGTGTCGCCCGGCTCGTCCTTGCGTTCCAGCCACTTAGTCACGATGTCGTCGGCGCCGCGCCACGGCTCACGGAACGGGGCTGTGAGGTACGTGGCGTCATCCGTGAAGAGGGCGCGGATGTCGGCCGGCTCGTTCGAATTCCACGCGGTGACGTAGCCGTCGACCCACCGCTGCACTCGTTCGCTCATGCGAACGGTGTAGCACGGGCCGCCGACGTGGCGGCAATCGTGTCGGACCCCGACCGCGCACCAACCGCACTATTTCAGGCTCAACAGCGCGGCAGCGACCACAACGTGCCGGAACGGGCACACGCAGCCTGAAAACGGCGCCCGTTCCGCCCGATGCTCAACCTGCTCAATCGACGTTCCGTCGAATGCAAGCATTCGCGGCACGCCTCAATCGCATGTCGCTCCTCGGAATGTCACACGCCCGTCGCACCATGGAGACATGACCCGAGACGAGCAGTTCATCTTCGAGAACGCGGACGCCGACGACGACCTCGACGTTCTGCTCGCGACGCATCGTTGCTCCGATTGCGCCGAGCCCGCCTTCCTCCTCTTCGACGACGAGGGCGAGTCGCTGTGGCTGTGCGCCGAGTGCGCAGGCGAGTCCGAGCGCGAGGGGGCATCCGTCGTCGCGGCTGCGCGCGCGGCGTGACGACGAGGTGATCGAACTCACCACCGAACGGCTCACCCTGCGGCCGTTCACTCTCGACGACGTCGACTTCCTGTTCGACATCTACTCGCGCTGGGAGGCGCAGCGTTTCATCGGCCGTGAGCCTCGCGTGATGACGGATCGCACGGAAGCGATCGCGCGAGCCGAGCGCCTGGCCGCGCTCGACCATCCTGTACACGGCATCTGGGCGATCACTGACACCGCGACGGGAGCACCGCACGGCGCGCTGCTCCTCAAAGAGCTGCCGGCCTCTGGGCCCGACCCGCTTCAGCCCTCCGGCGACGTCGAGATCGGGTGGCACCTGCATCCGGATGCCTGGGGCCGCGGCTATGCGAGCGAGGCAGCGGCCCGTGTGCTCGAGCACGCCTTCGACAACGGGCTCTCTCGAGTGCTGGCGGTCACACATCCACAGAACGTCGCATCCCAACGCGTCGCGCTGCGCATCGGCATGAGCGACCTCGGCATCACCGACGAGTACTACAACGTGACCTGCGCGCTGTTCGGCATCGATCGGGCTACTTCCGCGCAACCGTGAGCCAGGACGAGACGGTGGGACCCACGGTTTCGCCGCCCGTCGGCGGTTTCGTGTGCGCGCGGGCCTCAGCTCTCCAGCGTGTTGGTGAGCACGCCCGCGCCGGCCAGCGCAGCGTAAACAGCGCCCGCGGTCTCGGCGAATGCCCTGTCGATCTTGGTCAGGCCCCAGACGCCGCCCTTGAAGAATCCAACCGCGACGTTCTTGTCCAGCCTGGCCACCAGCTGTCCCTGGGGGTCGACGAAGAACTGCACGCCGAACGTGACCTGGAAGTCGTCGCCTGCGAGCGCACCGACGAACACCGTCGTCGTCAAGTTCCCCCGCTTGGCCAGCCAATTGTTGTCGGGCTGCACCTCGACGGCGAAGCCTTGCGAGTTCAGTGCTCCAGCGATCAGATGCTTCGCGGCCTCGTGGTCGCCGGCGATGAAACAGTCGTAGTAGGAGGACACGCCCGACAGCATATTGGAGCCGGGCGTCGCGCTATGACACGGATGTCGCGCGCAGCCGCCGCAGCAGACGATCGCGCACCAGATGGCGCACGCGCAGGGGCAGGCGCGGGTAGATCGCGGCGGTGAGCGACATCATCCGCTCGTACCTGAGGCGGTTGCGTTTACTCAGGCGCAGCCCGAATCCGGCGCGCACCGGCTCGGGCAGCAGCGCGACGGTCGCGAGCCGTGCCCACGGCATGGCCACGCGCATCCACACCGGTGCGGAGCGCGCGCACAGCAGCTCGCGCGCGACGACTCGGGCCTGCTCTGTGACGCGCAGCGCGGCCACGGCGCCGCCCCAGTACGCGGCGAAAGCGGCGCGATCGGCCGGCCAGGCATCCCGCGGCAGCTGCAGCGAGGTGCCGACTGCGGCGAACTCCCGGTAGAAGCGGTCGGCGGATGCCGCGTCCAGCGGCCCGAAGACCCGCTCGTGCACGCGCGAAGCCGTCCAGTACAGGGTGGCGGTGACCCAGAGCTGCAGGTCGACATCGAACGCGGAGTAACCGGGGGAGGCATCCGTCTCATCGCCGCGCACCAGGGCGTGGGCGCGACCGATGGAGCGGTGCACGGCACGGATGTCCGCCTCATCGCCGCACGCCACCGCCGTCACGTAGGTGAGCGTGTTCACCAGCCGGTCGTAGGGCCTTGCGGCGAAGTCGCTGTGGTCTGCGACGCCACGGCCGACGGAAGGCTCTGCGAGCTGCAGCAGGATCGCACATCCGCCGCCGATCGGCATGATCCACTCGCCGCCGATGTCGGCGAGCCCGAGCGGCTGCGAGGTGCGCCGCGGGGTGCGCCTCAGAGTGTGCGGCAGAGTGCGCTGCAGAACCATGTGGTCACGGTAGCCGCCGAGGCTGGAGGGACGCGAGGCCCACGACGTGCGCCGGCCACGGGTCCGCTGGCATGCAGGGAGCGGCCATGACGCTCGGGTAGGCTGTCGCTGGCAATTTATCTCGGCGTCGAGCTATCTGACTGATGTGTCCAACCGCACGTGTTGGTGAGCACAGTGCCCTCAGCCGTCTTGCACGCACCGACTGCCATTCACCCGCACACGGATTGGGAAGCAGTGGATCTTTACGAGTACCAGGCACGAGACCTGTTCGAAAAATACGGGGTCCCGGTGCTGCCGGGGATCGTCGCAGACACCGTCGAGGAGGTGCGTGCGGCATCCGAGAAGCTCGGCGGCGTGACCGTTGTCAAGGCCCAGGTGAAGGTCGGCGGGCGCGGCAAGGCCGGCGGAGTCAAGGTCGCCAAGACGCCGGATGACGCCGAAGAGGCCGCGAAGGCCATCCTCGGCCTCGACATCAAGGGGCACGTCGTGCGCCGCGTGATGGTTGCAGGCGGTGCGAACATCGCGCGCGAGTTCTACTTCTCCGTTCTGCTCGACAGGGCCAACCGCTCCTACCTGTCGCTGGCCAGCGTCGAGGGCGGAATGGAGATCGAGCAGCTCGCGGTCGAGAAGCCCGAGGCGCTCGCACGCATCGAGGTCGATCCGCTCGACGGGATCGACGAGTCGAAGGCCAAGCAGATCGCGAAGGCGGCCGGGTTCCCGGACGACCTGATCGAGAAGGTCGCCCCCGTGCTGGTCAAGCTCTACGACGTGTACAAGGGAGAGGACGCGACCCTCGTCGAGGTGAACCCGCTGGTGCTCACCGGTGAGGGCGAGATCGTCGCCCTCGATGGCAAGGTGTCGCTGGACGAGAACGCCGGCTTCCGCCACCCCGACCACGAGGCGCTCGAAGACAAGGCCGCGGCCGACCCGCTGGAGGCCAAGGCCAAGGAGAACGACCTCAACTACGTCAAGCTCGACGGGCAGGTCGGCATCATCGGCAACGGCGCGGGCCTTGTGATGTCGACACTGGATGTCGTCGCTTACGCCGGCGAGAACCACGGCGGCGTGAAGCCCGCGAACTTCCTCGACATCGGAGGCGGGGCATCCGCTTCGGTCATGGCCGCCGGCCTGGACGTCATCCTGAACGACCCGCAGGTCAAGAGCGTGTTCGTCAACGTGTTCGGCGGCATCACCGCGTGCGACGCGGTTGCCAACGGCATCGTCGGCGCGCTGGACATTTTGGGCGCTGAGGCGTCGAAGCCGCTCGTCGTGCGACTGGACGGCAACAACGTGGTCGAGGGTCGTCGCATCCTCACCGACTACAACCACCCGCTCGTCACGCTCGCCGAGACGATGGATCAGGGCGCCGACAAGGCCGCCGAGCTGGCATCGAAGTAAGGATCCGGTAGAAACTCATGTCGATCTTCCTCAACAAGGGCTCCAAGGTCATCGTCCAGGGCATCACCGGCGGCGAGGGCACCAAGCACACCGCGCTCATGCTCAAGGCCGGCACCCAGGTCGTCGGCGGCGTGAACGCACGCAAGGCCGGCACCACCGTTTCGCACACCGCGGCCGACGGCTCTGCTGTCGACCTGCCCGTCTTCGGCGCCGTCTCCGAGGCCATCGAAAAGACCGGGGCGGATGTCTCGATCAT
>DASZMW010000102.1:0-2018 GCA_035551735.1 Humibacter sp.
CGGGACGCGGACCCATGCCCCAGGTGGGATCGGCGTGGTCGATCGCCGCTTCCAGGTAGGCGCCGCGCTCGAGCAGCTCGGCGAAGAGGCGCAGCTGAAAGGTCGTGCGCACGAGCTCGCCGTTAAGTCGTTGCTCGAGCAGGTGGCTCTCGCTCATCGCGAGCGGAACGAGGGTGTCGGCGTCGGCATCCAGCGCGTCCGCGATCGTCCGCAGCCAGACGGCGCGTTCCGCCGGAGCCGTCGCAGCGAGCAGCGGGGCGGCCTTCACCGCGGCGGCCATTGCCGCATCGAGGTCGGGGTTCGGCTGGGCCGATTCGGATCGTGCCGTTGTTGCCTCGCTCATCGGGTCTCCTTCATCGATCTCGTTCATCGGTGGCGCCGCGTATATACCGGGCCTCGTGGCATCCGAGAAAACGCTTCCCGACTCTATTCTGGTCCATCACCGGCCTGTCGTGATCACCGGATTCGTCAGCGTGCCGACGTCGGCGATGTCGATCGTCACCTCGTCGCCCGCGGTCAGGGTGAAGTCCGCGCCGGGCACGATGCCGGTGCCCGTCAGCAAGAAGACTCCGTCGGGGAAGTCGAGGCCGCGGAACAGCCAATCGGCGAGGTCGGGCAGGGTGCGGGCCATGGCATCCGTCGCCGTCGCGCCCTCGAACACCGTCTCGGCGCCACGCGTGATTCTCAGCGAGATGTCGAACGGTGGCACGGCCAACCAGGCGGGCACGATCTCCGGGCCGAGCGCGCAGGACGCGGTGTAGACCTTCGCCTGCGGCAGGTAGAGAAGGTTCTCACCCTCGATCGAACGGCTGCTCGCGTCGTCGCCCGGCACGAAGCCGAACACCTCGCCTGTGGCATCGAGCACGAGGCCCAGCTCGGGCTCCGGGGCATCCCAACTGGAGTCGGCGCGCACGCCGACCGGGTCGCCAGAGGCCACAACGCGCCGACCGGTCGCCTTGAAGAACAGCTCGGGACGCTTGGCGATGTAGACGCGATCGTAGGGCGAACCATCCGTCGCCTCCTCGATGCGGCCGTCGCGGCTGCGCAAGTACGTGACTCCCGCCGCCCACACCTCCTGCGCGTCGTCGATCGGGGCCAGCACACGGTCGACACGGATGCCCGTGCCCGCCGCACTGCCGCCCGTGACACTCGCTCCCGCCGCCTCGACGGCCGCACGCGCCTGCTCCCGAGGCAGACGCAACAGCTCGGACAACGTCATGCCCAGTGGTGCGTAGTCGTCGCCCGAGCGCACGACCCACAGGATGTCGTCGCCCGATGCGACGCGGGCGAGGGCTAGAGATGCTGTGGTGTTCATGCTGTCGTCCTGTCTTGATCGTTGTTCGTCGAGGTTTCGCGAGACCCGCCTGCTGGACTCATCAGTGGGACTCTCTCGTCACGGTCGAGCCGCTCGAGCCGACCAGGAAGTCGAGGTCGGCACCGGTGTCAGCACCCTGCACGTGCTCGATGTAGAGCTTCTGCCAGCCGCGGTCGGCCTTCGCGAACGCGCCGGTCTCACGGAACGGCGGCTTGCGCGCGGCGAGCTCGGCCTCGTCGACCTCGAGCTGGAGGACTCGGTTCGGTACGTCGAGCGAGATGACGTCGCCGTCGTGCACGAGCGCGAGCGTCCCGCCCGCCGCAGCCTCCGGCGCGACGTGCAGCACCACTGTGCCGTACGCGGTGCCCGACATGCGGCCGTCGCAGACCCGCACCATGTCGCGCACACCTTGCTTGAGAAGCTTGGAGGGCAGGGGCAGGTTGGCGACCTCCGGCATGCCCGGGTAGCCCTTCGGGCCGCAGCCGCGCAGCACGAGAACGGAGTCGGCGTCGACATCCAGCTCGGGGTCGTCGATGCGCGCGTGGAAGTCCTCGATCGAGTCGAAGACCACTGCCTTGCCGCGGTGCACGAGCAGCTCGGGTGTGGCGGCGGCCGGCTTGATGATGGCGCCGCGGGTGGCCAGGTTGCCGCGTAGTACGGCGATGCCGGCGTCATCCTGCAGCGGATCTTCGCGCAGCGAGAT
>DASZMW010000103.1:0-25288 GCA_035551735.1 Humibacter sp.
CGACGGCATCGGCGGCGGGAATGGATGCCGTGACGTACGCGTCGTAGGGGCTCGCCGCGGCAGGGTCGGCCGGCATGAGCCAGAACACGGAGTCGGCTCCAGTGAAAGCCCGATCGACGACGTCGCGCTCTCGATGCGATCCGACGATGACCTCGGCGCCCCCGGCGACGGCGGACGGAAGCTTCGCCGGCTCACGGACGATGAGCCTCACTGGCTCGCCCGAAACCAGGAGTTGGGGGACGAGCCGACTGCCGATGTGGCCGGTGGGGGCGGTGACGACGATCATGGAGGTGCTCCTGTTCACTCGATCTGCAAGTAAACTCTACTGTACCGTTTACTTCTAGGAAGGCAACGCCAATGGCACGTCGCGGTGATGCGCTCCGCGAACACATTCTGGACGTGGCGAAGATCGCCTTCCTCGAGTCCGGTTTCGCACACACTTCGATGGATGCCGTCGCCGCACGCGCCGAGACATCCAAGCGGTCGCTCTACGCACACTTCGCGACCAAAGACGTACTCGTACAAGCGGTGATCGAGCGCACGCGTGACCTGCTGAGCGGACGGATGCCTGCCCCCGAGCACTACTCGGACGATCCCGTCGAGGCAGCCGCCAGATACTGCGGCCGACTCGTGCAGCTGTTGCGATGGTCGACGGTCGCGCAGACCTGCCGCTTGGGGATTTCCGAAGCCACCCGCCTTCCCGAAGCCGCGGCCGGGATCTACGACGCGATCTTCGGGCAAGCCGGCGATCGCTTGGCCGGATACCTCCGCGAGCAGCTTCGGATGAAGGGAGACGAGGCACGATCCACTGCGCTCCTCATGATCGCCCAGGCTGTGTACCCCACTCTGCCTCGAGTGCTCTTCGGCACTGATCGCACCGTGGAGCAGCTGCCCGTCGAGGAACAGCTGGATGCCGATGTCGATCTGCCCGGCATCCGGCGGATCGTGCGGCTTCAGCTGGAGACGGGTTCCACCAGCGCCTGAGGACTGGAGACGAGCGCACCCGTCGCGGCGGGTAGCGGCTCCGGCCGATGAAGTGGATGCCCGCGATCGAGAGAACACGGACCTGGCCGCTGGCGGTCACCGGGCGCAGAGGGGTATTCGGGCTGAGGAATCCCGATGAGCTGGTAGAGGTCGTCGGGCCGACCCGACCACTCGGCCGCCCGCCCGCCGATGGAGAGGAGTCTCGGCACCTCCGCCCGGGCGTGCTCCCGCGACTCCCAGGGGCCGATGGCGACGAGGTCACCCGACCAGTGCCGTGCGGCCGGCGGGTGTGATGGTGGCGATGACCTTCCGGCCGTCACCAGGATCGAGTGAACGACTCACGAGCCCGCGCTCTTCCAGAGAACCCAGATGTGCGGCGATCGCCTGCTAGGTCACGCGCTCGTTGCCTGCCGGGCCCGAGGGCGAACTCTGTCCGTCGCGCAGAAGGTGGTTCAGGATTGCTCCCTGGGTGAAGGAGATGCCATCACGCGCCGCTCCCGAGTCCCACCCCCTCCCGCTAGGGTCGCCGTGTGGCACTCATCATCCGGCCGAGGATCGAAAGCGACATCGATGCGCTGGTGACGGTACTCGCCGAGTCGCACCGGTCGGACAGCTATCCGGTGATGGCGGAGCACGTCAGCGGCGCATGGCTCACTGAGAAGGGCGATCCAGCGTGGGTCGCGGAACTCGATGGAGTCGTGGTCGGGCACGCTGCGGTCGCTGGGAAGCCCGCGGGGTCGCTCGAACTCACGCGGCTCGTCGTCTCGTCGAGTGCGCGAGGTGCGGGTGTCGCCACGTGTTTGCTGGATGTCGTGGAGCAGCACGCCGAGGCCGTCGGGTCGCCGTTGTTCCTGGACGTACTCGAGTACAACTCGAACGCCATGCGTCTCTACGAGCGTCGCGGGTGGCATCCGACGTTCTCCGAGCGCGTCGACTGGTTCGGCGCCGACGGACCGCAGCCCCTGATGCACCGGTACGTGAAGCAGCCCGACAAGGCCCAGTCCATGTGACTCATTGACGCCATCTGACTCCCCGAGGAGAGTAGGCGGGTCATCGTGACGGGAGGCAACATGGCCGAGCGCATCTCACCCAAGCAATTCCACGCGGCGGGAGGAGTCGACGACTGGCGGGTGCTCTTCGACGGCGCGCGAACCTACTTCGTCACCGATTCCTTCGCCAAGGGCGTCGAGCTGGTGGATGCGATCAGCAGGCTGGCCGACGCGGCGAACCATCACCCGGATGTCGACCTGCGTTATTCCGGCGTCACCGTCACGCTCTTCACGCACGAGGTCAGCGACATCAGCGGAAACGATGCGATGTTGGCACGACAGATCTCGGAAGCGGCGGCCGAGTTGGGCATCCGTGCGGATCCCTCAAGAGTGCAGACCCTTCAGATCTCGATCGACGCGCTGGTCATCGCAGATGTACTGCCGTTCTGGCGGGCGGTTCTCGGGTACGACGAATTCGGCGACGAGGATGTCGTGGATCCGCTCGCTCGTGGGCCTTGGGTCACGTTCCAACAGATGGACGAGCCACGGCCGCAGCGCAATCGCATCCACATCGACGTCTCGCTGCCTCGTGATCAGGCAGAGTCACGCATTGCCGCGGCGCTTGCCGCAGGCGGACACCTCGTGACTGACAGGTTCGCACCGCACTGGTGGACGCTTGCGGATGCCGAGGGCAACGAGGTCGACATCGCGCCCTGGCGAGAAGACAGCGACTAAGACGGCCGGATGTGCCCTGACGCTCCGCGAATGCCTTTTGACGTCACCGTCCACTTTCTGACGGCGGTCGCCAACCGTCTTCAGCCCGGATGGCACGCAGTATTCGACGACTGATCTCACGCAGTTGCCGGGTTTGCGCCGCCGTCAGCGGTTCGAGCACCAGCTGATTGACCGTCTGCACGTGCCCCGGAGTCGCCTGGTCGAGCTTCATTCGTCCCTCGTCGGTGAGGACGGCAAGGGTGTACCGGCCGTCGGTGGAATCGGGGGAGCGGCGCATCCAACCCCGCGTCTCCAATCGCGCTGCTGCGCGAGAGAGCCTCGAAAGCGAACTGTTCGCTTGGCCGGCGAGGGTGCTCATGCGGAGCGTGGAGTCGGGAGCGTCGCCGAGCGCGAACAGGATCCCGTACTCGAAGTGCGTCAGCTCCGAGTCTCTGAGCAACTGGGCATCGAGGGCGGGAGGCAGCCACTCGAGCACGGTGGCCAGGGCTGACCAGGTCTCGAGATCGTCGCCGCGCAGGGTCAGGTCCTGATGGGGAGCAGACATGTCAGCAGACTAAGGGAGAGAGGCCCTACGAGTATCTATTTCAGTTGATTGCGCAAGTGAATATGGTAACGTTTTCACTTGACTGAGAAAGTGATCGGAGCAGTGTGGATCTGAATTTGACGGGCCAGAGGGCATTCGTGAGCGGTTCGACACAGGGAATCGGATACGCGATCGCTGAGGCGCTTCTTCGTGAGGGCGCATCCGTTGTCATCAACGGGCGAGACCAAGATCGAGTCGAGAACGCGACGCGGGAACTGAAGGCTCAGGTGCAGGGCGCGGTGGTCTCTGGCGTCGCGGCGGACTTCGCAGATCCCTCCCAGGTGGCCGGATTGCTCGAGGCGCTGGGCGATCTGGACATCCTCGTGAACAATGTCGGACTGTTCGAAATCACCCCGTTCGCGGAGATCACCGACGACACGTGGCAGCGCTACTTCGATGTCAATGTGATGAGCGGCGTGCGGCTTTCGCGGTATGCCCTGAAGCACATGCTCGCCGCCAAGCGGGGCCGCATCATCTTCGTCGGCAGCGAGTCGGGAGTGAACATTCCCGCCGACATGGTGCATTACGGCGTAACGAAAGCAGGGATGCTCGCCCTCAGCAACGGCCTGGCGAAACTCACCAAAGGGACCGAGGTGACCGTCAACGCCGTCCTCGGCGGACCGACGTACTCCGACGGAGTCGCTGACACGGTCAGCCGGATCTCTGCCGAGCAGTCGATGCCGACCGACCATCTCAAGGCCGCGATCATCGCCGGAAACACCACGTCTCTTCTGGAGCGGTTCATCGAACCCGCCGAAATCGCCAACCTGGTGCTCTACCTCGCGAGCCCGCTTTCATCCGCCACGAACGGTGCGGCAGTGCGTGCCGACGGAGGCGTGCTGACGGCGATGGTCTGACGGCGATGGTCTGACGCCAGTGAGATCGGATATGCATAAGGGTATGACCGTTGATCATCGACAGAACGAGAGAGCAACCTTCGCGATCGTAGGCGGCGGGTTTCGAGCCGAGGCTTTCCTGCGGGTCGCCGAGGCACTACCCGATCGGTTCGGCGTCACCGCAGTCGTGGCTCGCCGACCGGAGAACCGACGAGCGATACGCGAACGGTGGTCGGTGGAGACCGTCGATTCGATCGAAGCGCTCGGAGTCGGTGGGCCTGAGTTCGTTGTCGTCGCGGTCAGTGCCGCAGCCTCGAACGCGATCATTCGCTCGGTGAGTGATGCCGGCTACGCCGTCCTCACAGAGACGCCGGTCGCTCCGGACATCGCCTCGTCACTCGCGTTGATGAGCGCGGTTCGCCACGGTGCACGCATTCAGGTCGCTGAGCAGTACCACCTGGAACCCCTCATCGCGGCTCAGCTCGAGGTAGTGCGGCGGGGAATCGTCGGCACGGTGTCGGAGGCATCGGTCTCGATCGCGCACGACTATCACGGGATGAGTCTCGTTCGGCGATTCCTCGGCGTCGATTTTCAGAATGCGCGCATCACGGCCCGCCGATTTTCGGAGCGACTACAGGATGGTCCGGGGCGTCAGGGTGACCCGGTGGAGGACCGTGCCGTGGATGGCATCCGCACCTCGGCGTGGCTCGAGTTCGACGGTGGACTCCACGGAACGTACGAGTTCCACGATCAGCAGTATCGGTCGTGGATAAGGTCATCCTCGATGCTTGTACGTGGTTCGAGGGGTGAACTCAGAGACGAGACGATTCGGCACCTGCGCGATGCTTTCACGCCCGTGACCAGTCGCCTGGAGCGCGTCGAGGCGGGCGGCGCGGGAAGCCACGAAGGAAACTTCTTACGCTCGTATTCCTTCGATGGAAACGTCGTGTACGACAATGAGTTTCGTCCTGCCAGGCTGGCGGACGACGAACTGGGGATCGCATCCCTCCTCGCCCGGATGGCCGACTACACGCGTGGCGGAGCGCCGGTGTACAGCGTGGCCGAGGCCGCTCAGGACCACTACCTACAGGGTGAAATCCGCCGGGCCATCGATTCCGGGACGACCATCAGCACGACCACGCAAGAGTGGGCCGAATCGTGAGACGTCGCGCCATGAGGGCTGATGAACGTCATGGTCTGTCAAGCTGACACTGTCCACAACATCTGGATCATATAGCCCACAGGGTGTATACTGGCGCTGATGTGGAGTGTCGACGTCGAACTGATCGAAGGATGGCTGGCCTCGTTGGATCAGTCCTCGTACGAGCAAGTCGTTGCTGCGCTCGAGTTGCTCGCTGAACGCGGGCCGCAGTTGGGCCGGCCACTGGTCGATACGGTCGTCGGCTCCCGCCACAAGAACATGAAGGAACTGCGACCGGGGTCAAGCGGTCGCTCGGAACTGAGGATGCTCTTCGCATTCGATCCCGAGCGGCAGGCGATCCTGCTCATCGCAGGAGATAAGGCTGGGAACTGGAGCAAGTGGTATCGGAAGAGCATCCCCATTGCCGATGACCGCTTCACCGAACACTTGGATCAGCTGAAACGGAAGGGAAGGCCATGACGAAGACACTTGACGCGCTGATGCGTGAACGCCCGGTCGACCGTGCCCAGGTCGACGCGCACAAGCGACGGATGCTCGATGAGCTTCGCGCCTACCACTTGCGCGAGCTGCGCGAAGCATCCGATCTCACCCAGGTCGAGCTCGCCGACAGACTCGGCGTGAGCCAGAACCGGGTCTCGCGGATCGAGCACGGCGACGTCGAGCGCGCGCAGGTCGACACGCTCCGCAAGTATGTTGAGGCAGTCGGCGGTCGCTTGCGCATCGAGGTCGAGCTCGGCGACGAACGCATCCAGATCGCCTGAAGTTCCTCATCGGTCCTCGGCGACGCTATCTGCCCGCGATGTACGGGTGGGCCGGCGTCTGCAGGTGCAACAAGCCGCGGTAGGCGGCGTTCGCCCTGGGAGCGTAGAGAGCGACGGTCACGATTTCCGGGTAGAGAGCCAATCCCCAGGCCAGGAACCAGGGGCCATACAGCCCACTGCAGATCTGGTAGGCGATCACGTTGGAGCGCGATGCTCCGTGGGTGATGGCGCTCGTCTAGGGCTGGGACGGCGGCTGTACAGCCGGTGCGCCGTGGCGACGGCTCCGCGCGCGTTCGCCAGAGTGCTCAGGCGCAAGCAGGGCTGGGCCAAGACCCGCCGCAACGGCGAACGCGCGCTGATCGGCGTCGCGGCGAAGGAGAGCTGAGGTGGACCGACCTCAGAAACCTCAGTACTCGCCCTTGATCACGAAGAACGAGCCGCGGATGACGCCGGCCAGCTTCGATTTCTGGGGCGCGAATTTGAACTTCGGAGCGAGCTCCTCCGGCACGTCCATGCCCTCTGAGAGCTTGAAGCCGACCGCGCGCTTGCCGGCGTCGGCGAGGGTGTACATCACGTTGATCGACAGGCCGGACTCGTAGAAGACATACGCCATGCGGATGCCTTCCACCTCGAATTCGGTCACCTCGAGCGGGCGCGACTCGATCACCAGGTTGCGCTCCTCTGACAAGATGCGAGTGACCCACTCGAGCGTCTGGGGCGCCTCGTCGGCGGGCACGACGGTGAAGACGTGGTCGTACTTGTTCTTGAAGTAGCGTGCCTCGTTCGCTCGCAGCCCGGCGAGGGCGTCCGCAACAGGAGACGATTCGAGTCCGACGGTGGACACGTTCACGAAGTCGACGACGTACGACACGGGATCCTCCAAGTGATGATGCGACCAGGCAACCGTATCCGACCCGTGGGGACGGGCTGCGGCAGCTGTGCAGGACACACACGCTTCAGTGCAGCGGGCTGCGATTCAGACCGGACACCGAACCGACGAGGGCCCGGCGGATGCGCGGGATGCGGGCGAGCATTCGGATCGCCGCGTTACGCAGTGCGCGTGCCGGGAGCGGGCGCAGCAGTGCGACCCGCGTGATGCGGTCGGTGAGTTTGAGCACCTGCCGGGCGGCGCGCATCCGTCTGCGTTCGTACGCGTCGAGTGCGGCGGCGTCGCCGGACGACGCCCGCGCGATGCACTGCGCGAGGTCGTAGGCGTCTGCGATCCCGGTGTTCATGCCCTGCCCTGCCGCGGGGCTGTGCACGTGCGCCGCATCGCCACAGAGCAGCACGCGACCGTCGCGAAAGCAGCGTGCGTGACGATGCCCGATCCGAAAGCGCGATGACCAGGCGGGGTCGGCAGCGACGGTGGCAGCGATACCACGTGCGCCGAGCAGGCCGTCCAGATAGGCGCGGTCCGGATGCCGCGGCGCGGGCCGCCCACTCGGCGCCGTCGCCACGATGCGGTAGCGGCCGGACGGCAGGCCGCCGATCACCGTCACGCCCTGCGGCGAGAGGGTGATGCGCGCCTCGTCTGCGGCGGTCGGTGCGGGGGTGAGTTCGACATCCGCCAGCACGAAGTCGTCGTCGTACGTGCTGCCCTCGTAGGCGATGCCGGCCTGTTGTCGCACCGTGCTGCTCGTGCCGTCTGCGCCGATCACGTAGCGCGAGGCGACCTGCCACGGCTCGCCCGAATCGATGCGGTTCCCGGTTGTTCGGCAGTGCGCTTCGTGCTGTGTCACGGAGTCGATGCGCACACCGCGGACCACAACCTGGCCGAGGCTCTGCAGACGCGCGATGAGCAGCGACTCCGTGATGTTCTGCGGGATGCCGAGCGCGAACGGGTACCGAGTGTCGAGGCCGTTGAACGGGATGCGCGCGAG
Source organism: Humibacter sp. (assembly GCA_035551735.1). Lineage (GTDB taxonomy): Bacteria > Actinomycetota > Actinomycetes > Actinomycetales > Microbacteriaceae > Humibacter. Next base: position 7,931 of record DASZMW010000103.1, read on the forward strand.
CACCCGGTCGCGATCGGCGAGCGCGATCGCGTCGATGCGACGGCCGCGCTCGACGATCTCGGAGCCCAGTCCGAGCTCGGCCAGGATCTCGACGGTGGAAGCGTGCATGAGGGCGGCGCGGGATTCCTGCGCCGGCCGCTGAGAGGCATCCACGATCTCGACTGTGAGCCCGAGCTCGAGCAGCCGGAGGGCCGCGACCAGTCCGCTCGGACCGGCCCCGACGATCATCACGTCGGCGGATGCCTCGGAGTCGCTCACCTCTGCCTGCCCGCCTTCGCAGCCGAGCGCGGGCCCGCAGCGATGAGGCCACCGAACGCGAGGAGGGCGGCGAGCGTGCGTACCGCATGCCCTATCTGCCACCGGTCGCGTGAAGTCGCCCAGTCCGCTGGCGGCGACGACACACTCCACCCGCCCTCGGCGAGGTTGATGGGCACGTTGACGACGAGGGTCACGATCAGCGAGACCAGCAGGAGTCCGAGGGCGACTGTGGTCACCCAGAACGAGCCATCCCGATGGCGCACTGTGACGATGACGAGGATTGCGGTGCTGATGATCGCCGGGAACAGCAGCACTGTAGCGAGCACCGGCAGCGCGACCAGGGTGACCTGCTGAACCTGCGCGTAGACGCTGCCGTCGAACCCGCGAAGTGAGAGCTCGAAGACGAGGATGCCGACCAAGAAGCCGGCGAAGAGCCCCGTGAACAGAAGGCTGATGAATCGGAGCACCGTGCGGATCATGCTGCCGCCTTCTTTCCACTGCCCTCGCGGAGGAGGAGTTGGATGATGCCGGGTTTCTCGGCGACGGTCGCGACCGCGCAGACCTTGCGCAGATACTCGGCGGAGGTCAGCTGGCCGAGCATCGCGGCGGCGAGGTCGGCACGGGAGGTGTACGACGCGTTCAGGTAGTCCTCGGCCGTGCGGAATTCGGTGACGTGCTTGGTTTCGAACAGCCCGTTCGGGCGCATGATCGTCCAGTCCAGATCGCTTTGTTTCACCAGCGTCTCCATGCGTGTCATGTCGGCGTAGAGCGTGCGCCCGAAATAGGAGACGATCGGGCCGGCGACCTTGTCGACGAAGAAGCCGCCGTGTGGTCCGAGTGTGGGATCCGTGAGGCTCGCACTGACGCACACCAGGCGACGCACACCGTGGTGGCCCATCGCCCGCATGATGTTGCCCACACCCTCGGAATAGACGGTGACGGTGTCGCGCGTGTACGGCACACCGAGGCTGGAGAGCACGGCATCCTGACCATCGACCGCCTCGTCGACCGCCTCTTGGTCGTAGACGTCGGTGCCGATGACCCGCAGGTGCTCGTCGTGCAGCGGGTAGGCATCCGGCCGACGAGTGACCGCGCTCACGTCGTGACCGGCCGCCAGTGCCTGGGTCACGATGAGTCGGCCGGTCGGGCCGTTTGCTCCGAATACGGCGATCTTCATGGTGTCGGGTCCCTTCTCATAAGATATGCTTCGAAATCAAGATAATACGAAAACGGTAGCATATGAACATCGAATCACATGAGATGAGCGAAATGATGGCGGACACGAGAGCGGATGCCGCCGCCTCCGACCCCGACACTCGCCTCCGACGCGTGGAGAGGCTCCGTGATGCCCTGCGCGACGTGCGTGTGCAGCTGTCCGTTCTCAACCACCAGATCGGCGCACGGGCAGCGGTGAAGGACGTCGACTTCGACTGCCTCGACCTGGTGTCGATTCACGGACCGGTCAGCCCCGGCGTGCTGGCGAAGCTCGCAGGTTCTCATCCGGCGACGATGACAGGTATTCTCGACAGGCTCGAGCGCGGGGGATGGATCACTCGTGAGCGAGACACGACCGACCGTCGCGTGGTGGTCATCCGCGTTCTGCCCGATCGCAACGCCGACGTGCTCCACCTCTATGCAGGCATGAACTCACGGTTCGACGAGATCTGCTCCGGCTATGACGACGCCTTTCTCGATCGCATCGCCGGCTTTCTCGATCACGTGCGCGATGCCGGCCTGGAGGCATCCGAAGCCCTCGTGGATGCGTCCTAGTCCTTGTTTCCGCTGTCGTCGTCGGGGTGCTCGCGAAGGTAGCGCTCGATGCGCCGGTCGGGAATGAGCCAGATCACGGCGGCCGCGATGTACGGCACGAGTCCGAGCCAGGGCGCGACGAAGGAGAGCCCGATTCCCGCGAGGTACATCACGGGGGAGAGGCGACCCTTGAGGTCGCGGCCGAGCGCTTGCCTGAGTCGTTCGCCGCCGGGGCGACGGATGATCGCGGTTTGAAGAATGTAGTAGGCGACGGCTGCCGCGAGCAGATTGATGCCGTACACGGCGGTGGGTGCGGTTGCGACGTCGGTCTCGGTCAGCCACGCCGTCGTGAACGGGAAGAGCGACAGCCAGAAAAGCAGGTGCAGGTTCGCCCACAGCAGCCTCCCGTCGACAACGGGCCGCAGCTGGAACATGTGGTGATGGTTGTTCCAGTAGATACCGATGTAGATGAAGCTGAGCAGGTATGTCAGCAGTCCTGTGCCAGACGTGCTCACGAGGGCGGCGAACGTCTCGCCACGCGGCACAGCCAGTTCGAGCACCATCACCGTGATGATGATGGCCAGGACTCCGTCGCTGAACGCTTCGAGCCGGGACGACGTCATGTCTCAACCTCCTACTCGTCGCGTACGGCGCCTCTCGATGCCGTACGCACACGGGAAGCCTATGGGCCGCCCGACCCGCACGTTGAGGAGCTCGAGCGGCGTCACGCAAGGGTCGTGCGGCGCCCCGGTACGAACAGCGCGATCACTGCCGCGACTATCGCAGCTCCGGCGCAGATCGCGAACAAGATCTGGTATCCGCCGAGCGACGGCAGAACGTACGCGCCGAGGGTGAGAGTGAACGTCGCGAGAATGGTTCCGCCGAGCGCGCTGGCCAGCGAGCTGCCGAGCGCACGCACGAGAGAGTTCACGCCGTTGGCCGACGCCAACTCGTTGTGCGGCGTGTTTGCACTGATCAATGCCGGCATGCAGGAATAGGCGACACCCGTTCCGATGCCGACGACGGTCGTGCCGATCACGACCTCGAGCAGGGTGGCGTGCACGGTGATGCGCAGTACCCAGCCGATCGCGACGACAACTCCGCCGATCGCGAGGGTGAAGTGGGCGCCGATGGTGTTGATCAGCCTTGCCGCGACGGGAGCGAGGATCAGCATGAACAGGCCGCTCGGCAACATGGTCAGGCCGGCGACCAGCGTGGTCGTTCCGAAGCCGTAGCCGGAGCTCTCCGGCGCCTGTACGTAGGTGGCCGTGCCGATCAGCGAGGCGAACAGCGCGAATCCGATGAACAACGATGCGATGTTCGTCAGCAGAATCGGCCGACGGGAGAGAGACGCGAGGTCGACGAGGGGAGCCTTGTGGCGCGCTTCCCAGAAGCCGAACGCCGCGAAGCTGAGCGCCGCGACGACGAAGAGGATGATCACGGGCGCGGAGCCCCATCCCCAGTCGGAACCTTCGGACAGAGGCAGCAGAAGCGCGACGAGTGCCGCGGCGAGCAGGATCGCGCCCAGGAAGTCGAGGCGACCGCCCGCGGGGTCGTGCGGCTCCGGCACCAGGAACAGGATGGCGATGAATGCGACCCCTGCCGCGACGGCCGTCACCCAGAACAGCACGTGGAAATCGCCGGTCTCAGCGACGAGACCGGCGAACGGCAGGCCGAGCGCCCCGCCGACACCGAGCATGGCGGAGATGAGCGCCATCGAACTAGCCCGGCGCTCCTTGGGCAGCAACGTCGCGAGCAGGCTGATTCCCAGTGGGATGGCGGCGGCCGATAGGCCCTGGATCGCGCGTCCGATGATCAGCACTGTGATGTTGTCCGAAAGAGCCGTGATCAGCGATCCGACGACCATGGCACCGATTGCGACCAGGAGAATGAGTCGCTTGCCGAACATGTCGCCGAGGCGACCCATCAGAGGAACCGCGACGGCGCTGACCAGCAATGTCGAAGTCAGGAGCCACTGCACGGCCTCGGCCGAGGTGTTCAACTGCTTCGGAAGGTCGGAAAGTACCGGGATGAGGAGGGACTGCGCGAGAGACACGACGAGAGCGCCGAGCCCGATCGCCGTCAGCCAGAGCGCGCTGCGGCCGCGACCGACCGTTGCCGCATCCGCTTCGAGCTGACGCTCCGACTCCGCTACTTCGATCTGCATTGGCCTGATTCCTCGCTCGCCTATCATGTGTCAACGTTGTTGACCTGAGGTAGTCAACAACGTTGACACTCGCTTGTCAAGACGATTAGGTAGGAGCATGAGCACAATGCGGACGACAACGGAGTCGCCTGCGGCACATGCCGCGGAGACACCCACCCAGACGGCGATCGCGCAGAGCGCGCGTGAGCTGTTCCTCGCGAACGGCTACGCGGCGACGTCGATTCGGGATGTCGCCGCGGTAGCCAAGGTCGACCCAGCCCTGGTCATGCGGCACTTCCACTCCAAAGACGAACTCTTCGTGCGCGTGATCGGCTTCGATGAACATTTCGCACCGCAGCTCGACGACCCCGTCGAGACCATCGGCCGGCGCCTCGCCGATTATCTGATTGCGCCCAAGCACGCCGAATTGCGCCGCACGCTCACCGTTCTTGTGAGGGCGACCGATCACGAGGCTGTGCGTGTCGATTTGGAAGGCACCATGCGCCACCTGCTCGTCGACAAGCTCAAGAAGCGGTTGAGCGGCCCGGACGCCGCGGTGCGCGCCTGGCTGGTGTCGGCACAACTCCTCGGGCTGATGCAGTCGTGGGACATGGTCGGTGGCGACGGCGCGTCCGCGTCTGAACGGCATCGGGTCGCAGCCCTCTACGGTGCCGCCATCCAGTCGTTGATCACGCCCCCGGCCGAATGACCGGGGAGACGCGATGGCCGGCAATCAGCGGATGCCGGCGAGCGCTGCTTCTGCTGCGACCCAGGGAAGCATCGCGCACTTGACGCGCGCCACGTAACGGGACGCGCCCTGGAAGACGATCGCATCACCGAGCAGATCTTCGTCGCCGGAGAGCTGCCCGCGGGAGTGCATCATGGCGCGGAACGACTCGATGCGCTCCGAGAGCTGCTCAGTGGAGTCGTCGTCGACCACGCTGGCGAGGATCGATGCGGATGCCTGCGAGATGGAGCATCCGTGCCCTTCCCAGGTGATCTCGTGGATGCGTCCGTCGGCCCCCGGCTGCAGCTGGAGCGTGACCTCATCGCCGCAGGTGGGGTTCACCTGGTGGGACTGTGCGAGTGCGCCGTCGTGGAGACCACGGCCGTGCGGATGCTTGGAGTGGTCGAGGATCAGCTCCCGGTACAGATCTTGCAGGCCGGTCGGCTCGATGCCGCGCGGTACGGAGTCGCTCATGCGTGTGCTCCCTCGTCGTCCGCACCGAAGAACTTGCGCACCGTCGCCAGCCGGTCGATCGCGAAGTCGATTTCGGCTGTCGTGTTGTAGAGGTACGTGCTGATGCGCGTGGTCGCAGTGACGCCGAATCGCCGGTGCAGCGGCTGCGCGCAGTGGTGACCGACGCGCACCGCGATGCCGACGTCATCCAGATACTGTCCGACGTCGTGGGCGTGCACGCCGTCGACCGTGAAACTGGCGAGCCCGGAACGTTCCTCGGCCGACGCGGGGCCGAGAAGCCGGATGCCCGGCAGTTCGGCGAGCTTGGACAGCAGGTGCGCAGTCAAGTGCTGTTCGTGCTCGTGGACGCGGGCCACACCGACATCGTTCAGATAGTGCACAGCCTCTGCCAATGCGACGGCTTGCGAGACCTGCTGAGTGCCCGCCTCGAAACGCTGCGGAGCCGGAAGGTATTCGGCGCCCTCCAAGGTGACCGTCGTGATCATCGACCCGCCCGTGAGGAAAGGCGGCAGCGCGTTCAACAGTTCGGAGCGGCCGAAGAGCACGCCGATGCCGTTCGGACCGAGCATCTTGTGTCCCGAGAAGGCGGCGAAGTCTACGTCGAGCGCTGCGACGTCAACGGGCATGTGCGGCACGGACTGGCACGCGTCGAGCACGACGAGCGCGCCGACCTCGTGGGCCAGGTGCGCGAGATGCGTGACCGGGTTCACGGTGCCGAGCACGTTCGACACGTGCGTGAAGCACACCAGCCGGGTGCGTTCGCCGATGAGTTCCTCTGCCTGGTCCAGACGGAGGCGACCGTCGTCGGTCAGACCGATCACCCGCAGCGTCGCACCGGTGCGAGCAGCCAGCTCTTGCCAGGGGATGAGGTTCGCGTGGTGTTCCATCTCGGTGACGACGATTTCGTCGCCGGCTGCAAGACGGAATCGTTGGGCGGCGTCGCCCCCGCGACCGAGGCTCGCGTTGGAGATGGCATAGGCGACGAGGTTCAGAGCCTCGGTGGCACCGGATGTCCAGACCACCTCGTCGGGCTGCGCGCCGATAAAGGCGGCAACCGTTGCACGGGCATCCTCGAACAGCTCCGTTGCCTCAGCTGCAAGGGTGTGGGCGCCGCGGTGCACAGCGGCATTCCTGGTCAGGAGGAAGTCTGTTTCCGCGTCGAGCACCGTCACCGGGCGTTGTGCGGTGGCGCCAGAATCGAGGTAGACCAGCGGATGCCCGTTGACCGACTGATCGAGGAGCGGAAAGTCCTGTCGGAGCCGCTCGAAATACGAGTCGGAGATCAGAACGGGCGTTCGGCCGGCGGTCGTGCTCGTCGTCACGTGTTCACCTGTGCGCGTCACCGTGTGCCTCTCCATGTCGCAGGCGAGCCTACCCAGCGGGGCCCAGAACCGCAGAGGGACCGGGTGCCTCGTGCGTAACACAGGGCGCCGTCGGTGGGCCCGTCGGCCGTCCTGGGTTCTCTCTCGCGTCAGTTTGAATTGACGAGATGGGGATTGTCAAACTAAACTGACGCCATGGATTCCACCGAGCTGGGTGAACTGTTGCGTACGGCCGATCCCTCGACCGGCTTGCGAGCCGTCGGCGCCTTACGTCGACTCGCCGAGCGGGTTGAGGCGACTCACGTCGCCGAGGCGCGTAACGCCGGCTGGTCGTGGGAGCAGATCGGCGACGCCCTCGGTGTCACCCGGCAGTCGGTGCACGCCAAGTACGGAAAGCAGGTAAACGGTGTTTGAGAGGTTCGCACGCTCGGCGCGCACGGCAGTGGATGACGCTCGCTACGAAGCAGGGCGGCGAGGCGATCGGAGGATCGGAACGGAGCATCTCCTGTTGGCGGTGCTCGAAGACGACGACATCGCACGCGCCATCGGCATCGACGCTGACACGGCGCGCGAGGCCGCCGATCGGCTCGATGGGGCGGCGCTCGCAGCAATCGGCATCGAGACCGGGGATTTTCGACCAACCGGTCACGCTGTACTCGGAAGAAGGGTTCCTCTCACCGCGGGTGCCAAGGCTGTTCTGCAGCAGACGTTGGCGCGGGCTGCCGCGGAGAAGGCGCGAACCATCACGACGCGGCACATCATGCTCGCGCTGCTCGATCGCCACCGGCCGGATCCCGCTGCAAGTGTGCTCGCGGAATTGCCGCTCGACCTCGACGCGGCTCGTTCGCGGATGGCCAGGGCCGCCTGACCCACCGTTCGGCTACGCGTCAGAGATGCACACGCGTCGCCCTACGACGTCACGTCATAGGTGAGCACAGCGAATCGCCCGACCTGCTCGACGGAGGCCAGCTCAAGACGGTCGCTGAGCACGGTACGGGGGAGCAGAGGGGCACCGGTGCCCAGAAAGACCGGCGCAACGGACAGCACGATGCGGTCTAGCGCTCCTGCGTCGAGAAATTGGCCGGCCAGGTCACCTCCACCCTGCACCCAGACGTCTCCGCCGCCAGCCGCGGCCAGGATGACGGCCAGGTGCCGTTCGACAGGTCCGTTCACGACCCGCACGTCCGCGCCGTCGGGAACCGGGAGCTCTCGCGTCGAGAACACGAACATCGGGCGCGAGTCGAAGTAGACAGTCCACTTCTCGGGTTCGGTGAGCAGGTTCTCGTGCTCGAGGATCCACTCGTACGTCGTCGAACCCATCACGAGCACGGATACCGTCTCGAGAAAGGGGTCGAGCGAAGGCTCATCTCCGCCGACGTCGAACAGCCACTGAAGCGAGTTCTCGTCGTCGGCGAGGTAGCCGTTCACGGTCGTCGCCGTGTTGAAGATGATCGACATGGGGCCAGAATGCCAGCGGCAGCCGACAAGATCGGCGGGCCGGCACCCGGCGTCAGGCAGCCGCCGCGTCGACCCCAGCGCGATCGCCGCCGAACGTGCGCGAGACCCACACGAAAAGTGCCCCGAGACCACAGATCACGACAGCGATCGCGACGACGTAGATCGCGACCGACCAGTAGCCCAGCGGTGAGAGTGACGGGTCGAGGAACGGGTACGGATACCACGTCGTGACGCCCCGCAGCGGATCGGGGGTAAGCGGACCCCGCACCAGGGTGTACCCCACCCAGACGATCGGGTAGATCGCCACGATCCAGACCGCTTTGAACGACATGCAGCGGCGTCCGGGAGCGAAAAGCCAATCCAGCACGACCAGCACAGGCACCACAACGTGCAGCAGCTCGTTCGAGGAGGCGTCGGTCGACCCCTGCGGCAGTTCGATGCCGCGCAGCAACAGGTTGTAGACGATGCCGGTCGTGGCGATATAGGCCGTCGCGCAGAGCCGCAGCACGAGGAACCAGCGGGGGTCGGGCATCCGACCGGCCACGAGAAATGCGCCTCCGATGAGAGCTGCGGCGGCGGCGATCAGGTTCGCCTCGACGGTGAAGAAGCTGAAGAAGTTCACGACGTACACGCTGACGTTCTCGACGCCTCCCGCACGCCAGAAGTCGAGCGAGGTGATCAGCTGCCGCACCACCGCGAAGCAGACCGCAGCCGCGACCACCACTCGAACGACCACGAACAACACCCGTCGTGCCATGCTCACCCCCTCGCCGCGCCACGTGAGCGCCACGCCACAGTCTGGCAGGCGCTCAGGCGCTCAGGCGGCTGCGACCACGGCGACCCCGACGCGGCCGCCGTCGACATCGATAACGGTGCCATGCACGAATTCGGCGTCGTCGGACGCGAGGTAGGCGGCAGCGGCGGCGATGGCATCCGGATGCCCGGTGCGAGCCGCCGGCGTTCCCGCCATCATCGAGGCGCCCGCGAAGTCGGCGTCGGCCACCTCCGGCGGGCGGATCACGCCGGGTGACACCGCGTTGACCCGGATGCCTGCCGGCGCGAACTCCGCCGACCAGGCACGCGTGAGGGTCTCGATGGCGCCCTTCGTCGAGGCGTAGAGCGGACCGGAGGCGACGCCGAGGCGTGCCACCCAGCTCCCGAGGTTGATGATCGTGCCTCCGCCGGATTCCGTCATGGTGGGGACGAGTGCCTGAACGAGGAAGAACGGTGCCTTCACATTGACTCCGTACACGCGGTCGAACGTCTCGCTGTCCGTCGTGAGTGTGTGTGCGGAAGGATAGATGCCGGCGTTGTTGACGAGGATATCCAGCCGCCCGCCGAGGACCGCGAGGGTCTCTTCGGCGAGCCGGGCGCTGGCATCCGGGCTGCCGTCGAGGTCTGCTCTAACGAAGTCGGCGCGACCTCCTGCATCGCGGATGCCGGCAACGACGGCCCCGCCCCGACGCGTGTCGCGCCCCGAGACGACGACGTGGGCTCCCTCTGCCGCGAATCGTTGTGCGACAGCGCGCCCGATGTTGCTCGTGGACCCGGTGATGAGTGCTGTTCTTCCGTGCAATCGACGTGTCATGTCGTCGACTGTAGGAACGTGGTTTTGGACCGGCAAGTCCAATCTCTGAGTACGCTTGCGCCGTGACCTTCACACGCAAGGGGCTCGCCACCAGACAGCGGATCATCGACGGGGCCGCCGAGTATCTGCGTAGCGACGAGCCGGGGGAGATGACCCTCGACGACGTGCGAGCAGTAACACGCACGACGAAGGGACAGATCTACCGCTATTTTCCGGGCGGCAAGGAGGACCTTCTCCTCGAGGTCGCCAAGTACGAGTCAGAGCGAGTCCTCGACGAGCAGCAGCCTCACCTCGGCCGGCTCGACTCCTGGGAAGCGTGGGATGCCTGGCGTATCGCTCTGATCGCGCGCTATCGCGCGCAGGGCAGGCAGTGTCCGTTGGGCTCGCTTCTGAACCAGGTGGGCACGGTGGCCGGGTCGGCCGAGGTCGTGACGACCCTGCTGAAGAGGTGGCAGGTCTTCATCGAGCGCGGCATCGCATCCATGCAGGAGCAGGGGGAAGTGCGACACGATCTCGACGTTGAGAAGATGGCGGCGGCCTTCATCGTCGGCATCCAGGGCGGAGTGAACGTGTTGCGCGTCACGGGCGAGACCACCCACCTGGAGTCGATGCTCGACATTCTGATCGAGCACCTGCGCGAACGAGAGAGGGCCGCCGCACCCTTACCAGGGAAGCCCGCCGTGCGCTGAGACGAACGTGCCGGTCGGGCCGTCCTGTGATGTTTGCGCCATGCGCACGATGATCGCCGCGCCCTGCTCGACGGTCTGAATCCCGGTGCCGCCATTGAGGTCGGTGTTCGTGAAACCGGGCTCGACCGCGTTGATGCGGATGCCGGGGAAGGCCTTGGCGAACTGGATCGTGATCGCGTTCACCGCAGCCTTCGACGTGGGGTACGCCACGCCAGGGTAGAAGTGCGTCGGGCTGCCCGGCGTGCTGAGGCCCGTCAGCGACGCGAGGCCGCTGGAGAGGTTCACGATGACCGGCGCCGACGACCGCTCGAGAAGCGGCAGGAACGCGTGGGTCACGCGCACGACACCGAACACATTCGTCTCGAACATCGCACGCACGTCGTCAGCGGTCGTGTCGGCCGGGGCGAGGATGCCGTTGCCCGGCAACCGACCTTCGATGCCGGCGTTGTTGATCAGCACGTCGAGCCCGCCTACCGCCTCGATAACGGCGGCGGCCGCATCCACGGAGGCGTCGTCGGTGACATCGAGACGCACGAAAAGGCCGCCGAGTTCGTCGGCCGCTGCGCGCCCGCGTCCCTCGTCGCGGGCGCCGAGATAGACGGTGTGGCCCGCTGCGATGAGCTGCCGAGCGGCTTCTTTGCCGAGGCCCTTGTTCGCCCCGGTGATGAGTGTCGTCGTCATGTCGTCACCAGCCGAGCTCGCCGGCATCCTCCCGATACGTTCCGGTTGGACCGTCTTTGCCGATGCTCGCCGCGCGTGCGACGACCCCGGCGCTGATCTCCACAGGTCGGCCTTCGGGGTTCGGGATGCCGCCGAGTTCCGTGGCGGTGTAGCCGGGCTCGACGGCGTTGAACTTCACTTCGGGGATCGCCCTGGCGTACTGCAGCGTGAGCATGGAGACCGCTGCCTTGCTCGCACCGTAGACGATCGCGGCAACGTGGGATGCGGGGCGCTCGGGATTGGTCACGGCCCAGAACGATCCGAGCGCGCTGGAGATGTTCACCACGACGGGATTCTCCGATCGACGCAGAAGCGGCAGCGCTGCCTCCGTGACACGCACGATGCCTACGGCGTTCGTGTCGAACACCTTCAGCGCATCGGGCCCGTTCAATCCGAGCATGGCGATTCCGGCATTGTTGATCAGCACGTCGAGTCCTCCGTCCGCCTCGATGGCGGTGAGAGCGGCGGCGACGGATGCGTCGTCGGTGACGTCGAGCTGCACGAAGCGCGCACCGAGTTCATCGGCTGCCACGCGCCCGCGTCCCTCGTCGCGGGCGCCGAGATAGACGGGGTGGCCGGCAGCGATGAGCTGGCGGGCGGTTTCTTTGCCGAGACCCTTGTTCGCCCCGGTGATGAGTGTCGTTGTCATGTCTCGAGCATGAGTCGATGTGCCAGACGCTGGCAGTCGTCCGGTTTTCGTAGGACTGCTGTTACCAGGACACGGCGGTAATCGGCGCGCAGACTGGAGCGATGGAGAACTGGGAATTCGGGCGGGCCGTTCGCCGCTGGCGCGAGCGCGTCGCCCCCGAGGCGGCTGGACTCACGGTCGCCGGTCGCAGGCGTGCACCTGGCCTGCGACGCGAGGAACTCGCAGCGCTCGCCGGTATCTCCGTCGACTACCTGACTCGACTGGAGCAGGGGCGCGCCACATCGCCGTCCTCTCAGGTGGTGGAGTCCCTCGCCCGTGGCCTGCGCCTCTCTGATGCCGAGCGTGAGCTGCTGTTCCGTCTCGCCGGACGCACGACGCCCGGCCGCGAGGTCATCTCGTCACGAATCGCGCCGAGCGTTCAGCGCTTGCTCGACCGGCTGCAGGGCACTCCGGTCGCGGTGTTCGATGCCATGTGGAACCTCGTCGTCTGCAACGCACCGTATCGGGCGCTGATGGGGGAGCAGGCCACGCGGGGCATCGAGCGTAACGCGGTCTGGCGCAACCTCGTCGGACCGGGCAATCGGTCGGTGCAGAGCCCTGACGAGAAGGCGGAGTTCGAGGCTGGCATGGTGGCCGACCTGCGGTTGACGGCCTCACGGTATCCGGCCGACCACGACCTGCACAGGCTCGTCGCCGAGCTGCGCGCACAGAGTCCCCGGTTCGTAGAACTGTGGGATTCGGCCGCCGTCGCGCCGCATCTGGAACAGGCCAGGCACAAGGTCGTGCGGCATCCGACTGTCGGCCCGATCACCCTCGACTGCGACACTCTCACGGTTGTCGGGGACGACCTGCGCATCATGGTCTACACGGCGGAGCCCGGCACCGACGATGCCGAGCGTCTCGCGCTCGCCGTGGTGCTGGGAACGCAGGAACTCGTCGAGTAGACGGCGCAGCTACGAGGCAGGCGAGTTCAGGATGCCCTGCAGCACCGTCGCCTCGCTGATGTCGTCGCGCTTCGACGCGGTCAACAGGGTGAGCGTGCCGTCGGCAGCCAGCACCCGCAGGCCGTCGAGGGCGGCCGAGCGCTCCGGGTCCTCGAGCTCGTGTCGGTAGCGCTTCGCGAACTCATCGAACTTCTCCGGATCGTGGCCGTACCACTGGCGCAGCCCCGGCGAGGGTGCGACGTCTTTGCACCATTCGAAGAGCGCCGCGCGTTCCTTGCTGACGCCGCGCGGCCACAGCCTGTCGACGAGCACCCGCTTGCCGTCCGTCGGCTCGGAGGCGTCGTAGATGCGTCGCACCTGCACGTTCGTCGTCATCGGGTGACCTCCTCGTTGCGTGTCGCTGCAGTGCGCTGGGCCGCACGCAGCACCTCTTCCAGCATCTGCTGGGTGAGTCGCCCCGTGAAGGTGTTCTGCTGGCTGACGTGGAAGCATCCGAGCACCGTGAGCGTGCGACCGTCGGGATGCGCGAGCTCGACGACGGCACCGTGAGCGAATTGCGGGCGCGGCCGGGGAACCTCCCACCCATCGGCGGAGAGCACCGAGAACAGCGCCTGCCATCCGAACCCACCGAGCACGACGACCGAGGCGAGTGTCGGCGCGAGCAGTTCGAGCTCCCTCACCAAGAACGGGGAGCAGGTGTCCCGTTCCAGGGGAGTCGGCTTGTTGGCGGGCGGCGCGCAGTGCACGGGCGCGGTCATCCGCACGTCGATCAGTCGCATGCCGTCGTCGGCATATGTCGACGTGGGCTGGCTCGCCAGCCCAACGGCGTGCAATGCGGAGAACAGGATGTCACCGCTTCGGTCGCCGGTGAACATCCTCCCTGTGCGGTTAGCACCGTTCGCGGCGGGGGCGAGTCCGACGATCAGGATGTGCGCGTCCGCCGGCCCGAATCCCGGAACCGGTTTGCCCCAGTACTCCTCGTCGCGAAAGGCGGCACGCTTCACGCGCGCGCTCTCCTCTCGCCATGCGACGAGTCGCGGGCATGCCCTGCACGTGGTGATGAGAAGGTCGAGCTCGGTCACGTTCCCGGTCTGCGATGCAAAGGACGGCGCGAGTTCGGCCTCTGCCTGCGCACCGTCACCGAGGCGCATCAGGGGCATCCGGCGCGTCGCTCGGAGAGTCTTCCGGGTGCAGCGCTCCTCCCTCGCCTTCCCATCGGGAGGTCTGCTTCTCCTCGAGTGGCGTGGGCTTTCGTCGCGGCCATCGCACCAGAGCCTTGAGCCGATCGGTCGTCTTTCCCATCTGCTTCCCCTCTTCATCGCGTCGAGAGTCGCCCTCTACTCAGGGTACCTTCGACGCGACAGACGACGACTTGTCCCGATCGCAGCGTGCTCTGAGCCGCGTCACGCCCCGTTCGTCCACGGGGCGACGAGCAGGCCGGTGGCGGCCAGCCGCGCACCGCCGATCACCGACGGGGTCGAATCGGAGCCGAGGGTCACCCGGATGCGGCTCGGTCGGCCGAGCGACTCGCCTTGAACGATGATCAGCTCGTCGCCGGCGATTCGCCCGGCGTGACGCAACCACGCGCCGAGCGGTCCGGCCGCGGTGCCGGTCGCGATGTCTTCGTCCAGTCCCATCGCCGGATTGAAGAACCGGGTGTGCGTGGTCGGGCGTGCGGCATCCGCATCGATCCAGGCGAGATAGGCGCCCTCGGCACCGTGTGCGACGGTGAGCTGCGCCAGAGCCGCGAGGTCGGGGTCGGCCTGGTCGAGCGACTCCCGGTCAGCGACGAGCAGCATCACGTGTGCTGCGCCGGTGTCGACGACCTGCGGCGCGGGATCCGCGAGAACGGATGCCCCGCCCAGCCCCAGCACGGCCGCCAGCGTCTGCGGGTCGACGAGAGCACCGTAGGTCGGTGAGTCGTGAACCAATCGGAGCGCGCCGTCGTCCTCGACCAGGACAGGAAGGTGACTGTCGCCGATGCGCTGCGTCAAGGGAGCCGAGGCATCCACCCGTCCGGTTTGCAGCAGCCACCACCACGCGCCGAGCGAGTTGTGCCCGGCGCCGAAGACCTCGGTTCCCGCGGCCGTGAATGAGCGCAGCACCCGGGTCGCTCGCTCGTCACCTGCCAGCACGAAGGTGGTCTCCGCCTGGTTCGTCTCGCGGGCGACGGCGCGGAACCACTCGTCGGGCACCTCCGCCGTCCGTTCGCTCAGGTCGACGACAGCGAGGGGGTTGCCCTGCAGCGGCCGTTCCGCGAAGACGTCGACGAGGGCGAAGGGCAACCACGACTCATCCGGTTGCTCATCGACGGGTCGGATCGCTCGGTCGGGTGCGTGAGTCATCGGGGCTCCTCAACTCGGGTGGTCTCCGGCGATGCGGCGGAAGACGGCGGCGACGGTGTGTCTTCGCCCATTGTCGTGCCGCCGGCGATCGGTCGAGACCGAGTGGACATCCACTGACATGTGCGAACCGCCACGTCGTCGCGATAGTCTCCGCAGGCGCGGGACCCGATCCGCGCAGCACCCAGGACCTAGGAAGGTTCCCGTCATGTCGCTTGCCGAACTGTTCGTCACCCCGATCGGTTGGGTGCTGCGTGGCAAGCACTCGGACCCGAGCCTCAGCGTGCAGTTCGCGCCACAGCTCGCGAGCGACGGCATCCTGAGCGTCTCGTCGCCGTCGTTCGACGACGGCGAGGCCATTCCCCGAAAGCACAGCGGAATCGGCAGGGGCCAGAACGTCTCGCCCGGCTTGGAGTGGACGGGCGTGCCCGATAGCACACGGCAATTGCTGCTCATCATCGAAGACGTGGATGCCCCGATGACGCGCCCGATCGTCCACATGATCGCGCTGCTCGAGCCTGGCGAGACGGGCATCAGCGAGGGCGCGCTCACGCCCGGCAATCTGGCCGTGCACTATGTGCCTGCCTTCCGGGAGTGGGTCGCCTATCAGGGCCCGCGTCCGCTTCCCGGGCATGGCGTGCATCACTACGGCTTCCACCTCTACGCGCTCGACACGGAACTGGATGCTCACGGCGTCGCGGGTGCCGATCAGCTGCTCGCGCTCGTGGCCGGGCACGTGCTGGCCTCCGGTGTGCTGAACGGCACGCAGAAGAGCTGAGCGCCGCATCTCGACGCCGTGTGGTCAGACGTGGTCGAGCGCGAGGGCGACGGCCGCGAGCACGAATGCCGCGAGGATGATCGCGACCCGCAGGTAGTGCAGCGCGTCCCACCTGCGCGACTGGTCGCGCCAGTCGTCCGGTGCGGTCTCGGGTGTCCACTTCGCCGAGCGGGAAGCGATCGGCACGAGCAGCGTGACCGACATGATCACGCTGACGGCGAGCAGGATGGCTGACACGAGCGCCGGTGCGGCCGGTGCCTGACCCCACGTGAGCCATACCCACCCGCCCACCAGGATCAGCGACGCGAAGTACCAGAACGGCATCGCCCTGCCGAGTAGGCGAGCACCGTGGCTACGTGCGGCGATGCTCGCTTCGACCGGAAGAGCGGTCTGGATCGGGTTGACGAAGAAGGCGACGCAGAATTCGACGCCGACCATCGTTCCCACGACGACGACGGCGATCACGGCAAGGGAGATCACGGTGTTCCTCTCAGTTGGTTGTTTTCCAGTTAGTTAGCGCTGCTAGATATAGCACTGCTAACCTAGAGCGGAAGACGCGATCACGCAAGCGGCCGCCTCGAAAAAGAACAGCACGGGACGAACGGCAACGAAGGGAGCAGACGTGACGAAGCAGCCGAAGCAGCGCGCTCGAGGTGAGGAGAGGCGTCGGGCGATCATCGATGCCGCGCGCACCAGGGCTGCGAACGGCGGGTGGTCGAGCGTGACGACCAGGGCGTTGTCAGATGACATCGGTTTCACCCAGCCCGTGCTGTACTCCCACTTCGCCGGTGGCAAGGCCGACATCGTGCTCGCCGTCGCCCTGGAAGGCTTCGTGCAGATGGCGAACGAGGTGGATGCTGCGGTCGGCGCGCTGAAGGGAGCACCCGCCGTGCGCGCGGCTGCGAAGGCATACCTGGAGTTCGCCCGACTCCAGCCGGCGGTCTACGAAGCGATGTTCTCATTGCCGATCGGTGTCGAGTTCGGAACGGAGAGCACGGGCCCGGAACAACGTGCGGCATTCTCGGCCCTCCTCGCCGTGTTCGGAGACGGCGACGACGCGGGGGTCGTGACCGAGGTGTTCTGGAGCACGCTTCACGGGGTGAGCACGCTCGACGCGGCAGGGCGGCTGCCCTACGACGCCAGGGAGGCGCGGCTCGCGATGATCGCCGAGCGATTCTCGTGAGGTGAAGCGTCGGCCCTTCGACGCGCTGCGCTTGCTCAGGGGGCTGGGGCGCTGCGCTTGCTCAGGGAGCTGGGGCGCTCCGGGGCGGGGCGTCGCGTGAAAGCCGGGTTACAACTCTCCCGCTCGCGGGGACACCGTGCATATCGTGGAGCATGACGCCTTCGCACAGCGAGCAGAACCCTCTGCAGACGAGCCGGAACCCCTCGAGCACAGACGACGGCAGGGCCGCGCCGAAGATCGGCACGCTCGGCGAGCTGCGGGCATCCGGTCACGTGCAGAAGCCGGTGCGAGTCGAGGTGCGGGACAACCTGCTCGCAGCGTTGCGGGCGGG
>DASZMW010000104.1:0-6849 GCA_035551735.1 Humibacter sp.
GGTCCGCTCGCGAAGGGCGCGGCATCCGTGCTCGGTGGCGGCGGCGGCGGCAAAGACGACCTGGCGCAGGGCGGCGGTTCGGATGCTTCGGCGATCGACGCGGCTCTGGCATCCGTTCGCTCGGCGATCGGATAACCCGACGGTGCGACCCGGGGTGCGCGTCGGCGTTGACGTGGGAAGGGCGCGGATCGGCGTCAGCCGCAGCGATCCCGACGGCATGCTGGCGCTACCGGTCGAGACCGTGCGCCGGTCGGACGACGACAGCGACATAGCGCGCATTCGGGAGCTTGTCACCGAATTCGGAGCGGTCGAGGCTATCGTCGGCCTTCCACTTTCGCTTTCCGGCGCATATACGGCGTCGACAGACGACGCGACGGCGTTTGCCGACAGGATCGCCATCGCGTGCGGCATTCCGGTGCGGTTGGTGGACGAACGGCTCTCGACGGTGTCTGCACAATCCGGTCTGCGAGCGGCAGGACGCACCACGCGGAACTCCCGGTCTGTGGTGGATCAGGCGGCGGCGACGGTAATTTTGCAACACGCGCTCGACGTCGAACGGTCGAGTGGAAAGCCCCCAGGCACCCTCGCAGACCCGAATAGAGGATCTCAGTCGTGACCCACCCCGTTTCGCCCGGCTCTTCCCAGCCGGACGACCCGTCGTTCGATGACGAACGACCGCCGATGACGCGACGCGAGGCGCGGGAACGTGCTGAACGGGACGCCGCGCGACAGACCGGCGAAGTACCCATCGCCGAGCCGGGACTCGAGCAGTCGTTCTGGGGCGCGCTCGACTCCGGACAGAACGACCCGGTCCAGGAAGAGCAGGTACCGACCGACACCCGGCCGCACGTCTGGTCCAGCCTGGAGTATCCGACCGACGGGAAGCCGGCCAAGCGCGGCGGTCGCGGCGAAGGGAACGGTCGCTCCGGCGGAGACGGCAGTGGCGGTGCGCCGCGCAAGAAGAGGCGCCGCTGGATCGTCGCCACCATCGTGACGGTCGTCATCCTCGCCCTTCTCGGCGGTGCCGGCGCCTACGTCTGGAGCGCCTTCCAACCGGAGGTGCGCAAGCTCCTCGCTCTCAACGAGCCGAATGACTACACCGGAACGGGCACGAGCGCCGTCACGATCACGATCAAGGACGGCGACAACGGCGGTGACATCGCCACGACTCTGCAGAAGGCGGGCGTCGTGAAGACCTACGACGCTTTCTACTCGCTTCTGTTGCGGACCAAGCCGGACCCGGTGTTCCAACCCGGTGTGTACCAGGTGAAGAAGCAGATGAGTGCGAAGTCTGCCCTCTCCGCGCTTCAGGACCCCAAGAACAAGCTGCAGCGCACGGTCACGATCCCTGAGGGCGACACCGAGGCGAACATCCTTCCGGCGCTCGCGAAGACCACGGGCATCCCGCTCGCCGACTTGAAGACGGCAGCCGCCAAGCCGGCCGACTTCGGACTGCCGTCGCAGGCGAAGAACCTGGACGGATTCCTCTTTCCCGCCACCTACACCTTCGACCCCGGCGTCAGCGCGAAGGCCGCGATCAAGACTTTGGTGGACCGGGCGTTCCAGGCGCTCGACGACGACGGGGTGCCGGCCGCCAATCGGTGGAGCACGGTGATCCTGGCATCCGTCGTGCAGAAGGAGGCGGGGAGCGTCTCAGACATGGGCAAGGTCGCCAGGGTGTTCCAGAACCGACTCGATCAGGGCATGCGTCTGCAGTCCGACGCGACGGTGGCATACGGCGCCGGCGTGAAGACCGTGTTCACGACGGATGCCGAGCGCGCCGACGCGAGCAACCTCTACAACACCTACGCGCACGACGGCCTACCCGTCGGACCGATCTCGAACCCTGGCGACGACGCGATCAAGGCAGCGCTGCATCCGACCGCCGGTCCTTGGCTGTTCTTCGTGACGGTCGACCTGAAGGACGGGACGACGGTGTTCTCTCAGACGGAGGCGCAGCACGAGGCCGCCGTACAGCAGCTGCAGGACTGGTGCAACGCGAGTGCGGCGAACGATGCTTACTGCCAGTGACGGCCCGCGCGAGCTGGCCGTGCTCGGCTCGCCGATCGCCCATTCCCAGTCGCCGGCGCTGCACGCGGCAGCGTACTCGACGCTGGGTCTGCCATGGTCGTACGGCCGTGCCGACATCGTCCCCGAGACGCTCGAAGACTTCGTCTCGTCACGGCCGGATGCCTGGCGAGGCCTGTCGCTGACGATGCCGCTCAAGCAGTCGGTGCTGCCGCTGGTGACGTCGCTCGATGCAACGGCGCGGCTGACGGGTGCGGCAAACACCATCGTTTTCGACATGGATGCCGCAGGCGGCCGTGTGCTCAGCGGATTCAACACCGATGTACCGGGGATCGTGCGTGCCCTGGCCGCGGCCGGAACCACCATGGCGCGCTCGGTACTGATCTGGGGTGGAGGCGCAACGGCTGCGTCGGCCGTCGTCGCCGCTGCGGAACTCGGAGCGCAGAACGTCACAGTGCAGGTGCGGGAGCCTGCGAGGGCCGCAAAGCTGGCGGACCTCGCACACTCGGTCGGTCTCCGCGTCGACATCGGCCGGTTCGGGGGCGAGCTGGACGAGCGCCCGGATCTCGTCGTGAGCACCCTGCCGGGCGGGGCGGGTGCTCACGGCGCGGCACGAGCGATCGTGAGCGGCAAAGCGATCGCCCGCGCAGCTGCCGACGGCGTTCTGCTGCTCGACGTCGCGTACGATCCGTGGCCGACCGACGTCGTGAGGAGCTGGAACCTACTGGCGGGTGCCGGATCGGAATCGGCTCCCGGCAACGTGCTCTCCGGCCTCGCGATGCTCGTACACCAGGCGCTGCTGCAGGTGCGCATCTTCGTGACGGGCGATCCGGAGCGTGAGCTGCCGCGCGAATCCGTCGTGCTCCTGGCCATGCTCGAGGCCGTCGGGCTCGACGCATCCGGTCGCCGCTGAGGTGTGGCCGGAGGCGACTGAGCGCATCTGCGCGGCATGCCAGAATTGGGTCCATGCTTCGTTGGCTCACCGCAGGGGAATCGCACGGCCCCGAACTCATCGCCGTTCTCGAAGGCCTTCCGGCCGGTGTGCCGGTGGCCATGGACGATGTGCGCGCCGATCTCGCACGCCGCAAGCTCGGCTACGGCCGCGGTGCCCGCATGAAGTTCGAGCAAGACGAGCTCGCGTTCTCCGGCGGCGTGCGCCACGGTCTCAGCATGGGCAGCCCGATCGCCCTGCGCATCGGCAATACGGAGTGGCCGAAGTGGGTCGACGTGATGAGCGCAGAGCCCGTGGATCAGGAGAAGCTCGCGACGGGACGCGGTGCCGCGCTCACCCGTCCGCGGCCCGGTCATGCCGATCTGGTCGGCATGCAGAAGTACGGCTTCGATGAGGCCAGGCCGGTGCTCGAACGCGCGAGTGCTCGCGAGACCGCGGCGCGTGTCGCGCTCGGCGCGATAGCCAAGTCCTTCCTTGTGGAGCTCGGCGTCACACTCGTCAGTCACACCCTGGCGATCGGACCCGTTCGTGTTCCGGACGACGCGCGGCTCCCGTTACCTTCCGACGTCGATGCCCTCGACGCCGATCCGCTGCGATGCTTCGACCCGGCAACGTCGGCCATGATGGTGGCCGAGGTGGATGCCGCGCACAGGGACGGCGACACGCTCGGCGGCGTCGTCGAGGTGCTCGTCTACGGCGTACCCGTCGGCCTCGGCTCGCATGTGCAGTGGGACCGCAAGATCGACGGGCGTCTCGCCCAGGCGCTGATGAGCATCCAGGCCATCAAGGGGGTCGAGATCGGCGACGGCTTCGAGACGACGAGACGACGGGGTTCCGCCGCACACGACGAGCTGGTCACCGACGGAACAACGATCTTCCGCACCAGCGACAAGGCGGGCGGCACTGAGGGTGGCATGACCACCGGCTCGCTTCTGCGGGTGCGCGCCGGAATGAAGCCCATTGCCACGGTCCCGCACGCGCTGCGCACCGTCGATGTCGCCACGGGAGATGCCGCTCCCGCGAACCACCAGCGCTCGGATGTCTGTGCCGTTCCCGCCGCCGGCGTCGTCGCCGAGGCGATGGTCGCACTCGTCGTCGCGGATGCCGTACTCGAGAAGTTCGGCGGAGACTCGCTCGCCGAGACCGCACGCAACCTCAAGGGCTACCTGGACGCCATCCCCGCTTCGCTGCGCACGGAGACCGTGCACGCGTGACCATCGTTCTGATCGGGCCGCCCGCCTCCGGCAAGACCCGCGTGGGCAAGCGGCTCGCGCGTCGGCTCGGTGCCGCGTTCACCGACACCGACTCGAGGATCGTCGCCGAGTACGGGCCGATCGCCGAGATCTTCGCCCGCGAAGGCGAACCGTACTTTCGCGTCATCGAACGTGAGGCAGTCGTGCGTGCTCTCGAAACCGGCGGAGTGATCTCGGTCGGCGGGGGAGCGGTGCTCGATCCGCAGACCAGGAACGACCTCGCGAACGCGCACGTCGTACTCCTCACTGTGACGCCGGAGGCGGTCGCTCTGCGAATCGACGACGACAAACGACCGCTCGTGAACGGGGTCGACTCGTGGCGCACCCTTGTCGAAGCCAGGATGCCGCTGTACGTGTCGCTCGCCGACTACCGCGCCGACACGTCGAGGCGTCCGCTCTCGGTGATCGTCGAGGAGATCGCGACGTGGTGGGAACAGCAGAACGAGGAGAACGCATGAGCGCGGCCGACAGCAGCGAGACGACCGAGCTGAGGGTCACGGGGGCACAGCCGTACGACATCAGGGTGGGGCGAGGCATCCGTTTCGAGGCCGGCGAACTGCTCGGACCTGACGTGCGTCGTGTGCTCATCGTGCACCAACCGACGCTCGCGGCGGCCGCCGCCGAGCTACGCGAGTCGCTCGCTGATCGATACCAGGTATTGCTCGCCGAGATACCTGATGCCGAGGCCGCGAAACGCGTCGAGGTCGCGTCGTTCTGCTGGCAGATCATGGGACAAGCGGACTTCACCCGCAGCGACGCCGTGATCGGATTCGGCGGGGGAGCGGCGACCGACCTGGCGGGGTTCGTCGCCGCGACCTGGATGCGCGGCGTGAAGCTCGTGCAGATTCCGACGACGGTGCTCGGCATGGTCGATGCAGCGATCGGCGGCAAGACCGGCATCAACACCGCTGAGGGTAAGAACCTGGTCGGAGCGTTCTATGCCCCGGCCGGCGTGCTCTGCGATCTCGACACCCTCGAGGCGCTGCCCAGAAACGACCTGCTCGCCGGATACGCAGAGGTGGTGAAGGCCGGGTTCATCTGGGCGCCGGAGATCCTGGAGAACGTCGAGGCCGACCTAGCCGCCGCCACCGACCCGCAGAGCCCGGTGTTCCGACGCAACGTCGAGCTGGCAATCGACATGAAGGCGAAGGTGGTCAGCGAGGACTTCCGCGAGGCCGGTCTGCGCGAGATCCTCAACTACGGGCACACGCTCGGCCACGCCATCGAACACGCCGAGCGGTACCAGTGGCGGCATGGCGCGGCCGTGTCAGTCGGAATGGTCTTCGCGGCAGAGCTCGCGCGACTGAGCGGGCGACTGCCCGACGACGTCGCGGACAGACACCGGAGCATCCTCACCTCGCTCACTCTGCCTGTGAGCTACCCGGCCGGCCGCTGGCAGCAACTGCTGGCCGCGATGCAGCGCGACAAGAAGGCCAGGGGAAACACACTGAGGTTCATCGTGCTCGACGACCTCGCGCGTCCAACCGTGATGCAGGCGCCGGATCCGAGCCTGCTGTTCGCGGCGTACCAGGAGGTCGGGTCCTGATCACGCCTCTGCGCGCGGACACCGCCGCTTCGGCAACGGGCCCGTGGGCTTGGAACAAGGCGCCGGATGCCGCGCCTTCGGCGGGCAGTAGGCTCGTTCCATGGCGACGATCCTGGTTCTGAACGGGCCCAATCTAGGGCGGCTCGGCACGCGCGATCCCGACGTGTACGGGAGCCAGACGCTCGACGAGTTGCGAGGCATCCTCTCCGCCGACGCCGTCGACGACACCGTCGACCTTCGGCAGACCGACGATGAGGGGCAGCTGCTGCGATGGCTGCACGAGGCAGCGGATGCCCGCACGCCCGTCATCCTGAACGCCGGCGCATGGACCCACTATTCGCTTGCTCTTCGAGATGCCGTCTCGATCGTCACCGAGACGGGCACGCCGGTGATCGAGGTGCACATCTCGAACCCGCACGCGCGGGAGGAATTCCGGCACACCAGCGTGATCAGCGCCGTCGCGACTGGGGTGATCGCCGGACTCGGCTTCGACGGCTATCGACTCGCCCTCACGCATGTTCTGCGAACGTTCGGCTGAGACCCGGTAAACTTTGCGGCGGGCCAGCGCCTGATGGCGCCTTCTGCCGCTCGACTTTCCCAATTCGTTCTCCGAAGGATCAACACGTATGGCATCCGATACTGCCGACATCCGCAACGGCGCCGTCCTCAACATCGACGGCCAGCTCTGGACCGTGATCGAGTTCCAGCACGTCAAGCCGGGCAAGGGCGGCGCGTTCGTGCGCACCAAGCTCAAGAACGTCGTGAGCGGCAAGGTCGTCGACCGCACGTACAACGCCGGCACGAAGCTCGAGTTCGAGAACGTCGATCGTCGCGAGTACCAGTACCTGTACAGCGACGGTGACGGCTTCGTCTTCATGGACACCAGTGACTACGACCAGTTCACCGTTCAGGGAACTGTCGTCGGCGACGCCGCGAACTTCATGCTCGAGAACCAGAACGTGACAATCGCCCTCAACAACGGCGTCCCGCTCTATGTCGAGCTGCCGGCATCCGTCGTCCTGCTGATCACGTACTCCGAGCCGGGCCTGCAGGGCGACCGCTCATCCGCC
>DASZMW010000105.1:0-3383 GCA_035551735.1 Humibacter sp.
AGGGCGCTGGACGAGTCGGAGTCGCTCGACGACGGCGACACCGCCGTGACCGCGACGGGCTTCGAGTCGAAGGTGAACCGCTGGCATCCAACCGTGATCGACACGATCTCCGCGGATGCCGCATCCGTCGACTCCAGCGCGAATCCGACACTCACGATGGTCGCCTTCGGGTTGGCGGCGAGGTAGTCCTGCACTGCGCCGAGGGAGGCGAAACCGGATCCCGCGGGCACTCCGAAGCCGGTTGCGGTCGTGCCCCACTGGCCACCGCCCTGGTAGACGAGCGTTCCGTCGGAGACTCCGTCACCGCCCAGATCGATGCCCAGTCGGAGAACGGGTGAGACGCCAGACACCTTCGTCAGGTCGATCGCCGGAGCACCGGCATCCTGAAGCGGGATGTCCACGGCGCGGATGCCGTCGACCGACGAGCCGCCGGAGGTCGCGTTCGTCCACACGTGCAACGTGGTCGGCGTGTAGTCGTGGTGACCGGCCGAGCTCGTCGTGTAGGTCCAGCCTGCGTCATCGAGGTTCGACGCCAGGATGTCCGGCAGCGGCGTGGTGCACTTCGCAACCGTCGGAGCGACGTAGCAGTCACCCTGCGGGTTCGTGCTCTGGTTCGTCCTGACGGGCCCGAACGTCACATCCTGCTCGAACGGATGCGCCAGCGTGTAGCCGGGTGCAGCGGCGGCCGTGATGACGTTCGGCCCGCCGGGGCTCATCGGGTAGGTGCCGGGCGCCTTCGTCGAACCGCCGACGTTCCAGACGATGCCTTCGACCGCCGGAAGGGTCAGCGTGGCATTCGAGGTGCCGTTGCCGCACACGTTGTCGGTCGAGGACACGGTCGGTTCCGTCACCGACGCACAATCGGGATTGATGACGAACTTCCAGGCAGTACCGAGGCCACCGGGCGCCAACGACTCGGCGGGATGCCCCGGCGAGCTGAGCTTCGTCCCGGACTTTGCGGCAGCGATCAGGCTCTGCGTCGTGGCGTTGTCGACGTAGCTGTCGACCTGATAATAGGTGTCGCAGAGTGTGGGAACGTCGACGGCCAGCGTCTCAACGGTCTCCGGCGCCGCACTCACGAACGTCTGGGGCCACGTCGAACTGTCGGGGCCCGACGGCTTGGTCGGCATCTGCCACACGACGGTTTGATAGCCCGTCGGTGTGCAGGCTCCCTGTTTCAGCTTCGCCTGGATGGTGTACTCGACCTTGAGCGTCGATTCGCCGTCGGAGAAGAGGTGTCCGGAGTCCGCAACGGCGACACGGGTGTGGGTGCCGACGGAGCTGCTCGCACTGCGGTCGCGCCACCTGGCGTTCTCGACCGCGAACGCGACCTTGCCGTCGCTCTGGCAGGTGGGCGGCGTGATCGTGGCTGAGGCGACCGCGTTCTGCGAGGGAGCCGACCCGCAACCGCCGTTCAGCGTGATGGAACCGGAAGCCGAGACGCTGTAGTGATCGAGCCAAGTCTCCTTGAACGATGCCGTTGCGCTCTTCGCGGTGCCCGCGACGAGCTTCTGCACCCACGTCACGCCCGTGTTCGGAGCGACGCCGTCACCGATCTGGGTCTTGACGGGTGATGTCACCCACGCATCGAACGTGTTGGACTTGTGGCCGTATCGCGTCGGGGTGTTCGCGGTCTTCACCACCCATGTGATCGTGTACGTTCCGTCCGACTCGCACTGGGCGCTCGCGGTGACGTCGGCGTTATGGGCGCTGGCCGGTGCCGCGAGGCCGACGACGGCCCCGACGGCGAGCAGGGCAGCCGTGCCCACGATCGCCCCCATTCTCTTCAGATTCATCAGCTGTCTCTCCGGTACGTGGCTACTCAAGGTGCCCACCGATCCGAGACCAACCGTGGAGTTCGAGCTCGTTCGATCGGGATCGAGCCAGCCGGAGTTCGAGGCATTTTCGGGCACGCCGAACAGCACCGTCGACACGGCGCTGAAACGCTCGCCGCCCCGGGAACACTAAAGAACGTCATGGCGCGCTAGGGGATGCGCCATGACAGTGCTCACCGGGACAGGAGCAAGGGCGACGAGCGTTCGGGACTAGGGATGTTCGGGGGTTTCGGGGGGCGCTCACGGCTTACTTTCAGCCGCGCAGCCTCGCCAGTTTAGCGATGAGTCGCCCCCCGTCAAGGGGTCAACCGAAAGTAGGTGCATTCCGGACCCGGGCGGGACCGTGTGGACGGAAGGTTTCTCCCGATTCGCCGCCGGGAGTTGACATCCGGAGGCCGAGTCCGCTTTACTTTCCCTCATGACTGGCAATTCGCGCACCCTGACCTCCTTCGAGGCTCTTGGGCACGCCGGCATGATGATGCCCGGCCGCGACGCCGTCATGTGCTGTCGAATGTGTCGCTGATCCGACGTTCGACCTGCCGAGTCGTCACCAGCTGATACGCGAGACCTCGTTTTCTCGCCAGGCGACACTCCCGTGAAGTCCCGCTCTACAGATGAGGACTTCCGTACCGGCCATCTGACGGCCTCTTTTCGAACCCGCGTCGCGGGCATCCGTCATCTCGACGTACCGCCGGGGTTCACCGCATCATCGCCACAAGGACTCGATCCCATGTCTCTCGCCACCATCTCTCCCCTGACCAGCACCGATGTCACCGCGCTCTCCGACAACGAAAGAGAGCGTCCCGCCACCACGGCAGTGCGCCCCGCCGCCACGACGGACCGAACGCCTACCGCGCCGGCTGCACCGCCGTCACGGGCCGCGCATCCTCGCCGTGTGCACCCGACCCACCACGAGCCGATCCAGCCGCTCCCCGTGCAGCAGCGCGCGACACGTTCGGCTGCTGCCCCCCTGAAGGATGCCCCGGTTCCCGCGCGTATCAGTGCCATTCCGAACGGCACTCGCGCCAGAGGTTTCGCACTGTACGTCGGGTTCGACGAAGACAAGGCTGCCGCAGCCGGCACCGACCTCGGCCATGTCGTCGAGGCGCTGAAGCGTCTCGCCGCCGAGATCGCGCCGGGCTCCGAGACCTACGCGGCCGTCGCCCTCGCCCCCGAAGCCGCAGGCGGTCGGGACGTGGATGTCGTACGGCTCGCTCTGCAGGATCCGGCTGCTGTCGCCAAGAACCGTCCGGCCGCCGACCCGACACAGGACAGAGCCAGCGGCGTCATCGTCGACATCTCACGCAAGCGTCTTCTGCTCGACAACGACACCGTGCCGCTCACGTACAAGGAGTTCGAGTTGCTGCAGTACCTGGTGCTGCGCGAGGGCCGCACGATCGACCGCGGCGAGCTCATCTCCTCGCTGTGGCAGGCGGGTGACGACGAGGTGCCGAACGAGCGCACCATCGATGTGCACATCCGCCGCCTGCGCTCCAAGCTCGGTCGGTACGAAGACATCGTTCGAACCGTTCGCGGCGTCGGGTACCG
>DASZMW010000106.1:0-2129 GCA_035551735.1 Humibacter sp.
CAGCGACTGAAGCCGCTCTGCGCTGTCGGTCTGGTGCTCGACCAGCAGTGCGGCGTGGTCGACGACGTGCACCTCGCGCAGCTCTGGTGTCGCTTCGGGGTCCTGTTGCGCGACACGCAGGGATGCGGCATCCATCAGCTCGATCGTCGCGAAGCCGGCTCCGACCAGCGCGGGAAGTGCCGCGGTCGCGTCGGAGAGGTTCTCGAAGATCAGGAGTCCGGTGGCCAGATGAGCGGGAGCAGCGACGGTTCGGAACGTCGCCTCGGCGACGAACGCGAGGGTGCCCTCCGAGCCGATGACCAGGTGCTCGAGGATCTTCAGTGGATCGTCATGGTCGAGGAACGAGTTGAGGCCGTAGCCCATCGTGTTCTTGATCAAGTGCAGTCGACGCAGGGCGGCTACAGAGTCGGCATTCGAGCGCACCCGGTCGCGCAGCGATTCGAGGCCGGCATGGATGTGCGGCTCGCGCTCGCGAAGGATGCTTGCGGCATCCGCTGCTCCCGTGTCGATGACCGTGCCGCTCGGCAGCACGAGCACCGCGGACTCGAGCGTGCGATACGTGTTCGCGTGTGTTCCGCACGACATGCCGCTGGAGTTGTTCGCGACGACGCCGCCGATCGTGCACGCGATCTCGCTCGCGGGATCGGGGCCGAGCTTGCGTCCGAACCGCGCCAGGCGGGCATTCACCGCTCGCACCGTCGCACCCGGCTGGGTGCGCACCCTGGCGCCGTCGTCGAGCACGGTGATCCGTCGGAATCCCGTGCGGGTGTCCACCAGGACTCCGGTGGTGCCGGCCTGTCCGGAGAGGCTCGTTCCGCCGGAACGGAAGGTGACGGGCACCCGCTGCGTGCGGGCTGCGGCGAGGATGCGGCCGACTCCGGCTGCGTCATCCGCAGTGGCGACGGCGAGAGGAGTCAGCAGGTAGTGGGATGCATCGTGCGCTCCAGCGAGCCGGTCGCTCGCGCGCACGGCCACGTGCCCGCACGCCGCCTCGAGCAGGGAGACCAGTCGCGGGTCGGGCGTGGCGAGTGAGGCGGTTGCGGACGGCGGGATCACAGAGCCATTCTCGCGCGCCGTGCCACGGGGTCGGCCGGTGCAAGCCATGGGCCGCACCGGCCGATCGCCGTCAGGCCTTCTCGATGTCCGAGAACAATCCGGTGAATGTGACTCCGGTGCCCGCCAGCTCCTGGAAGAACGCACCGGCGGCCGGGACCGCGACGGCCGCTGAAGCGTCGTCGTAGCTGTCGAAGTACAGATCGAGCGTGCGGTGCGCCGGGGTCGGCGTGCCGTCTTCTTTCGGCCAGACCTTCGCAGCCTCGAGCCTGCGCAGTGCCGGCAGTTGGCCGGCGAGTTCTTCGATCTTCGGGTAGGCGCTCTCGAACGCGTCCGGGTCGGCGGGGTTGTCGATGATGAGGGTGATCTTCGTTGCCATGATGCGTTCCTTCTCTATAGGTCGCTCGAGTCGAGCTGGTGGTGGGCTGACGGTCATGCCTTTGCGTCGCGCTTCGCTGGGCGCTGCAGTCGAATGGCCGAGATGAGGAAGAAGATGCCGCCGAGTGTCGCATAGCCCGCGGGTCCAGCGAGGGAGGTGGAGCTGGCCGACATCAGGATGAATCCGGCGCCGGCGAGCACCGAGATGCCTCCGCTGAGGATCATCGGCCACTGCCCGCCAAGGCGGTAACGCGTGATGGCGACGATCAGCTGTACCGCCCCAGCTGTAACGGCCCAGATGCCCCAGACGATCAGCACGGCGGTGACCCCCGCAGTGACGGCGAATCCGAGGGCGATGGCGGCGAGGAGGCTGAGCCCCATGTTCACGAACAGCAGCGGTGCGGACCGAGTCGCACGCGAAGCGCGGTGGTCGACGATCGCAGCCACCAGATCGAAGACTGGGTACAGAACGAGGAGAACCGCGCTGAAAGGACCGATGGCGGACGCGGTGAAAGCGACGAGAACGGCCCAGACGATGGCGAACCCGAATCGCACGTAGTAAAGGTTCCGGAGCGCGGCGGCGATCGTCGTCGGTCGTGGTTGTGTCGTGGCGGTCGTCATGCGAGATCCGTTCCTGTCATGGGTATTGTAGTTGTGTAGAATGACTAGTCACTCTACTTCCACAACCTTAGACAGTG
>DASZMW010000107.1:0-4132 GCA_035551735.1 Humibacter sp.
CCCGCGCCGGCAGCAGATACGCCACCAACCGAATCACGCGCCACGCTTGTCGCGCCTGCCAGCGCCGCAGCGGTCCGAACCGAAACCCATACGCTCGTCGAACGGATGCCGGCAGCAGGTCGATCGTGAGAAGTCGCGCGAGCGGTATCCCGGCTCGTAACCACGAGGGGGCGGTCGTCGGGGAGAACAGGTCGTGGGCGATCTGCCGGGCATCCGCCCCGACGGTGAGGCCAGACACACGTTTCACGAAGTACGCGTCGAAGTCGGCGGGCGTAGCAGGCCAGAGCGAAAGCGGCATGTCGAGCGAGGTGCCGAGTCGGGAGTACTCACGCAGGGCCTCCGTCGCGACCTCCTTGGCGAGCTCGCCGTAGACGACCTCGTGCACGAGAGCGGCCGTGTCGTACAGCGTCGCCGCGACCCAGAGCTGCCGCTCAGCCTCATCGGCCCGAGACACCGGCGCATGGGCTCGACCGACGTGCCGGACGACGGCGGAAGCATCCGAGGGCGTTCCGAGAACGACGGCATAAGCAAAGGTCAGAGTGTTGCGCAGCCGCTCGACCGGCCGATGCGCGAAGTCGCTGTGCCGTGCGACGCCGGCGGCGACCACGGGATCGGCGACCTGCAGCAGGATGGCGCGCGCCCCACCCACCACCAGAACGCAGTCGGAGGCGAACCGCTCCACAGCCCGAGACACCATGCCCCATCGTCTCAGACGCGGCGGACCCGCCCGCTGCGAAGCCTGCATCGAGCGGTCATTTCGAGCGAGTAGAGTGCTTGATGGCCACAAAAGTATCTTGACGTCAAACTATCTCGACGTCGAGCTAGCTGGCCAAAATCAATCACACCGACGCGCGATTGGAATAACAGCGTGGATCTTTTCGAGTACCAGGCCCGTGATCTTTTTGAGGCATACGGAGTTCCTGTACTGGCCGGCATCGTCGCAGACACCCCAGAGGAGGCGAGGGCGGCAGCGGAGAAGATCGGCGGCACCGTCGTCGTCAAGGCACAGGTGAAGGCGGGCGGCCGAGGCAAGGCGGGCGGCGTCAAGGTCGTTCACAATCCGGATGACGCGGCCACAGCCGCTGAGGCCATCCTGAAACTCACCATCAAGGGCCTTCCCGTCAACCGGGTCATGGTCACCGCCGGTGCACGCATCGCGCAGGAGTTCTACTTCTCGGTACTGCTCGACCGGGCCAACCGCTCCTACCTCTCGCTCTGCAGCGTCGAGGGCGGCATGGAGATCGAGGAGCTCGCGGTGGAGCGCCCCGACGCGCTCGCTCGCATCGAGGTCATCCCCGGCATCGGCATCGACCTCGACAAGGCGCGCGAGATCGCGGCGGCCGGACACTTCCCGGCCGAGCTGATCGAGAAGGTCGCACCCGTCATCGTCAAGCTGTACGACGTCTACAAGGGTGAGGATGCGACGCTCGTCGAGGTCAACCCGCTCGTCCTGACCGAGGATGGCTCGATCCTCGCGCTCGACGGCAAGGTGAGTCTCGACGAGAACGCCGACTTCCGTCACCCGGCCCACGCTGAGCTCGAGGATGCGGCCGCCGCAGATCCGCTCGAGGCGAAGGCCAAGGCGCTGCACCTCAACTACGTGAAGCTCGACGGCGAGGTCGGAATTATCGGCAACGGCGCGGGACTCGTCATGTCCACGCTGGATGTTGTCGCCTACGCCGGCGAGAAGTGGGGGGGCGTGAAGCCGGCCAACTTCCTCGATATCGGCGGCGGGGCATCGGCGGAGGTCATGGCCAACGGACTGAGTGTCATCCTGGGCGATCCTCAGGTGACCAGCGTGTTCGTGAACGTGTTCGGCGGCATCACCTCCTGCGATGCCGTCGCCAACGGAATCGTCGGTGCGCTGGCGACTCTCGGTGCGGAGGCGACCAAACCGCTCGTGGTTCGCCTCGACGGCAACAAGGTGGAGGAGGGTCGCAGGATTCTCACTGATGCCAACCATCCGCTCGTGACGCTTGCACTGACCATGGACGAAGGCGCCGACAAGGCCGCCGAACTGGCTTCGAAGTAGAGGGATAAGAACAATGGCTATCTTCCTGAACAAGGACTCCAAGGTCATCGTCCAGGGCATCACCGGCGGCGAGGGCACCAAGCACACGGCGCTCATGCTCAAGGCAGGCACCCAGGTGGTCGGTGGCGTGAACGCACGCAAGGCCGGCACCACCGTCTCGCACACCGCGGCCGATGGGTCCGCAGTCGAACTGCCCGTCTTCGGCGCCGTCTCAGAGGCCATCGAGAAGACCGGGGCGGATGTCTCGATCATCTTCGTGCCGCCGGCCTTCGCCAAGGATGCGATGCTCGAGGCCATCGAGGCCGAGATCCCGCTTCTCGTCGTGATCACCGAGGGCATCCCGGTGCAGGATAGCGCTGAGGCGTGGGCCGAGGCCAAGGCGAAGGGCAACAAGACCCGCATCATCGGGCCGAACTGCCCCGGCATCATCACGCCCGGTGAGTCGTTGGTGGGCATCACGCCCGCCACGATCACGGGCAAGGGCCACATCGGTCTGGTCTCGAAGTCGGGCACGCTGACCTACCAGATGATGTACGAGCTGCGCGATCTCGGCTTCTCCACCGCTATCGGCATCGGAGGCGACCCGATCATCGGCACCACGCACATCGACGCGCTCGCCGCATTCGAGGCCGACCCGGAGACGAAGGCGATCGTGATGATCGGCGAGATCGGCGGCGACGCCGAGGAGCGTGCGGCCGACTTCATCAAGGCCAACGTGACGAAGCCGGTCGTCGGCTACGTCGCCGGATTCACGGCGCCGGAAGGCAAGACCATGGGTCACGCCGGTGCGATCGTGTCGGGCTCCGCCGGCACCGCGCAGGCGAAGAAGGAAGCCCTCGAGGCAGCGGGCGTCAAGGTCGGCAAGACGCCGAGCGAGACTGCAGCGCTCCTTCGTGAGGTCTACGCAACCCTGTAGGACCCGCCACCTCGAATCGCAGCCACTTCGCGCAATCGCGGCCAGATGAATCTGCCTGGCAGTGAACGCGCGAAGTGGCTGCGCTCGTTGGGCTGGGTCGGTGTGCGCGCACAGCCCACGCTCATCTCTTCCGGATGAACCGTGTCCGGCGCTCGGCGGCGCTTCTAAGGCCGGGTCATAGAGTGTCTCGCAGCGGCACAGAGTGCCGTTCACGATGCGCGCCGTGCTGCAGACGCAGACGACGCAAAGATCGTCGACGTGTTGCGGGGGATGACATGGCGCGCTTGACCAATCAGCAAATGCAGGAGCAGCTCGAGCGACTCGCCAGGGCGAACGAGGAGCTCGCGCGCGAGGTCGAAGCCCAGCGGATGGCGGCCGAGCGTGCCCTAGCGGACGTCGACGCCGAACACGCGGCGGCCGAGCAAGCGCGTGCGGATGCCGAGGTCGAGCGGATCAGGGCCGCCGAAGCGATCGCTGTGGCGCGGGCCGAGGCGATGGAAGAGGCGCGCGCGAAGGTGGCGGAAGCGGCCGCAGCGAGCGCGAAGGCGGACTCGGCCGGCGCGGCATCCGGCAAAGCGAAGAAGAAGCGCGGGTGGGGCTGGACGCTTCTGGCGACCGTGCTCGTCGTGGTCGCCTCCCTGCTCGCTCCCGTGTCGGTCGTGTCGACGTGGGCGCAACGCGAGCTGACCAACACGGACTACTTCGTGAATACGTTCGCCCCGCTCGCTAAGAAGCCGGCGGTGCAGAATCTGGTGGTCACACAGTCGGTGGCCGCGATCGAGGCGAACGTCGACATCAAGGGCATCACCTCCGACGTCTTCACCGGCATCGAGAACCTCGGGCTGCCGCCGCGCGCGTCGAGCGCGCTGAGCTCCCTGCAGGCGCCGCTCGTGGCCGGTATCAAGGGGCTCATCACCTCGACCGTCACGAAGTTCGTGGAGTCGGATGCCTTCGCCACGATCTGGAAACAGGCGCTCACCACCACGCACACCCAGATGCTCGCCACCCTGCGCGGTGACAAGAACGCGGCCGTCACGGTCGGCCCGGGCGGCCAGATCGGCCTGCAACTCGGGCCGATCATCGCGGCCGTGAAGAAGCAGCTCGTCGATCAGGGACTCACGTTCGCGAAGAGCATCCCTGCGATCGACAAGACCATCGTCATCGCACAGTCGAATTCCATCTCG
>DASZMW010000108.1:0-8464 GCA_035551735.1 Humibacter sp.
GGTCGCACGCTGAACTCGCCGCAGAGCCTCAGCAAGCCGCACCCGTACCTGATGATCGGCGGCGTCGGCGAGCAGAAGACCCTGCGCTTCGTCGCCAGATATGCGGATGCCTGCAACATCTTCGGCTCTCCGGCAGCCGCCCACAAACTCGACGTGCTGCGCCACTGGTGCGACGTCGAAGGCCGCGACTACGACACCATCGAGAAGACCACGACGACCGCGATCACGCCGGAGACCGACCTCGATCAGTTCGTCGGACAACTCGATGCGCTGCGCGAGCTCGGGTTCACCGCCGCGTACGTGTCGGCGCGCAGGCCGGATCCGTTGAAGGCCGTCGAATTCCTCGGCGAAGTTGCAGAAAGGGTGGCGTAATGCCTCTTGAAGGTGAATGGGAACCGGGAACGGCCGACTGGGCGACGACGCAGGTGCGAGCGTTCGAGGCATCCGACGGACGTGAGGCGAACACACTGCGTGGCGTACCGGTCGTGGTCGTCACCATGGCTGCGAAGTCGGAGGGTGTGCTGCGCAAGACTCCTGTGATGCGCGTCGAGCACGACGGGGAGTACGCGGTGGTTGCGTCGAAGGGCGGCGCGCCGGAGCATCCCGCCTGGTATCACAACGTGGTGCGGAACCCGAACGTCGAGCTGCAGGATGGCGCAGAGCGTCACGACTACGTCGCGCACGTTGCAGAGGGCGCCGAGCGCGATGCCTGGTGGGAGCGCGCTGTCGGGGTCTGGCCCGCCTACGCGGAGTACCAGACGAAGACCGACCGTCAGATCCCGGTATTCGTGCTCACGCTCGCCGAGGGCTGAGTCCGAAGGCTCTGGCGAGTCGCCCGTACTGCTGGTCAGTGTCGTCGCCCGACGCAGTGATGAGCTGTGCGGCGACGTGGTCGGCGCCCGCGTCGAGGTGCGCACGCAATCCTGCGACGACCTCGGCGTCGGTGCCGTAGACGACGAGCGCGTCGACGAGCGCGTCGCTTCCGCCTTCCGCGAAGTCGTCCTCACCGAAGCCCAGACGTTCGAAGTTGCGCAGGTAGTTCGACATCCTCAGGTAATTGGCGAGGGACGGCCTCCCGACGGCCCGCGCCTCTTCCGCGTCGGAACGCAGCACGATTCGTTGCTCGGGCGCCAGGAGCGGACCCGCGCCGAGCGTTTCCCGCGCCTGACCGGTGTACCCGGAGGTGACGAGGTACGGATGCGCGCCCGCCGTGCGGTCGCGGGCGAGCCTGAGCATCCGTGGCCCGAGGGCTGCGAGCACCAGCGACGATCGTGGCACGCCGGCGTCGTCGAGAACGTCGAGGTAGTCCACCATCGCCGAGTACGGCGCACGGGCTCGTTCGCCCTGCGCCTCAGGATGCCCGACCCCGATGCCCAGCAGAAGCCTGCCGGGATAGCGCGATTCGATGCGGCGGAACGAGGCAGCGAGCTCAGCGGGATCCGCCGTCCAGATGTTGACGATCCCGGTGGCGACCGTGATCGACGCCGTTCCGGCGATCAGCGATTCCGCCTGCTCCAGGTCGGCAGTGGGTGAGCTGCCGATCCAGAGGGCGCCGTAGCCGAGAACGTCCAGCTGGGACGCGAGCGCGACATCGATGTCCGGACCGCGCCGCCAGACGCCGAGTTCACCGAGCGGGGGTGTGGTCGATTCAGACATGCACATCATTCTGGCCGTGCTGCCCGGCTCCGGCAGACCGAGCCGAACTCACTCGAGCGCAGCCGCCGCGGTGACGACCGCCTCGCGCACGCGGTCGAGGGGTTCGCTGCGCAGGTTCCACTGCTGCCAATAGAGCGGAACGTCGACTCCCCGCGTATCGAGCGCGACCACCTCGTCGCCGGCGTCGCGCAGCTGCCAGGTGGGCAGCATCCCCCACCCGAAGCCGAGCCGCACGGCTGCGACGAAGTCGGCGGATGCCGGCACCTGATTGCGAGGCGGCGTCGCGTCGCCAGCACCTCGCGCGCTGAGGTAGCGGCGCTGCAGCTCGTCTTTGCGGTCGAAGTCCACGTACGGCGCCGCGGCGAGCGCAGCCCGCGTCACACCGTGCGGGAACCAGGTCGCGGCGAAGGTCGTGGCCCCGCACGGCAGGTACCTGGCGACGCAGAGCGGTTCGACGGTGCAGCCCTGCACCGGTGTGGCGTCCGAGGTGATCGCCGCCATCACGGCACCTTCGCGAAGGTACGAGGTGGTGTGTTCCTGGTCCTCACGATGGAACTCGAAGTCGAGACCCTCCAGCGGTGCGAGCGCCGGGAGCACCCAGGTGGCGAGCGAGTCGGCGTTCACTGCCAGCGGGATGCTCCTGCGTGCGCCGCCGACGGCATCCGCTCCATCTGAATCGACAGCCAACTCGTGCGAGAGCGTTCCGGCGAGCGCATCGATCTGCCGTGCGACGCGCAGCGCTGCGGCACCGGCTTCGGTGACGACCACCGGCTTCGAACGCACGAGCAGCACCCTGCCGAGGGATGCCTCGAGCGCGCGGATGCGCTGGCTCACGGCGGACGGCGTGATGTGCAGGGCGCCGGCGGCGGCATCCAGTGTGCCGTGCGTCACGGCGGCGTCGAGGGCGCGGAGCTGGGCAAGGTCGAGATCCATCAACAGTCATGCTAATGCGACATTAGAAACTGAAGCTGTACTTCATCGTGCAGCGATCATAGTTTGGTGCCGTGTCCTTCTCGACCGTGCTCTCCGGCTTCGGCTTCAGCATGTCGCTCATCGTGGCGATCGGAGCCCAGAACGCGTTCGTGCTGCGGCAGGGCCTCCGCAGGGAGCACGTGCTGCCGATCGTGATCGTCTGCGCCGGTACTGACGCGCTGCTGATCTGCGCTGGCATCGCCGGCATCGGATTCCTGGTGCTGGCGGCACCGTGGGTGATCGCGGTGATCAGGTGGGTCGGCGTCGCGTTCCTCCTCGTGTACGGCGTTCTGGCTGCGCGGCGGGCGTTCCGTCCCGGGGAGCTCGACCCGGCATCCGGCGCCGGACCGGTAGGGCTCGCGGCGACCGTGGCCGCATGCCTCGCCTTCACGTGGCTCAACCCGCACGTCTACCTCGACACCGTGGTGCTGATGGGAACGGTGGGCAACGGGTACGGCGAGAATCGCTGGTGGTTCGCGCTCGGCGCCGCTCTCGCCAGCGCCGTCTGGTTCACGGCCCTCGGATTCGGCGCCAGGATGCTCCGCCCCCTGTTCCGCTCCCCCGTCGCGTGGCGCGTGCTCGACGTGCTCATCGCACTGACGATGTTCGCGATCGCGGTGACACTCGCGGTCGAGGCGCTCACACACTCTGCGTCCACGTCACCCGCTGCGGATATGCTGACGCCGATCAGTCCACTTCACTGAAATGACGTGATATCCGATGCTGTTCAGCATCGCACTCGCCCTTCTCTCGTCGCTCTCCTACGGGTTCTCCGACTTCTTCGCCGCGCGTGCAGCGGCGCGGCTCGGCGTCATCCGTACCACGACCCTCGTCTACGTCTTCGCGACGATCACTGTCGGCATCGGCCTGCTATTCGTCAGCGGCACCTGGGCAGGCGGGGCCGTGTTCTGGGGCGCGGTGGCAGGCGTCTGCGCGATCATCGGCTTCATCGGGTTCTACGCGGGCATGGCGGCCGGCCCGATGAGTCTGGTGTCGCCGCTCATCTCGGTGCTCGAGGCTGTCGTGCCGGTCTGCATCGCGATCGCGCGAGGAGACAGCCTGCCGCCGGTGGCCTGGGTCGCGATCGCTCTCGCCGTGATCAGCGCACTGCTCATCTCGCTGCAGCGCTCGCAGCAGCACGCCCGCATCGCACCGCGCACCGTGATCATCGCGATCGTCTCCGGCGTCGTGCTGGGCCTTTCGATCACCGCCCTGGACTACGCACCCAAGGATTCCGGGCTCACGCCGGCCTTCGTCGAGCTCGCTGTCGGGGTCGTGATCATGCTCGCTCTGGTCGGAGTCGCCGCGCTCAGCACCGGCGTGCGCAAAAGCCTCGCCACGCTCGAGGTGGATGCCGAGGAGTCCCACTCGCGCGACGTGCCGAGACGCACCGCGCTGACGATGATGCTCGTCGGCGGGATCCTGCTCGGCGCGTCGAACGCGCTGCTCGTCATCGCGTTGCAGCACGGCGATCTGGCGGTGGTGTCCGTCATCATCGGCATCTACCCGCTCGCGACGATCGTGCTTGCTCGCATCGTGTTGAAGGAGCGGATGTCGCCGGTACAGGCATCCGGAGTCGGGCTCGCCATCGTGGCCACCGGACTGCTTGCGTTGGCGACGGGGTGACGCTCAGTCCTCCGCGATGCCGATCTTCGCGTGCAGTCGCTTCGCCCAGCCCGGAGCCCACCACATGATGCGCTCCTGCCACGTCATGAACGCCGGAACGAGAAGGCAGCGCACCAGGGTCGCGTCGATCAGCACGGCGAACGCCAGGGCGACGCCGAGCTGCTTGATGAGCACGAGGTCGCCGGTGGCGAAGCCCGCGAACACCACGATGATGATCAGTGCAGCCGACGTGATGATGCGACCGGAGCGCTGCAGACCGAGTGCGATCGCCTCACGGCCCGAGCTGCCGGCATCCAGTCGCTCCTTGATGCGGCTCAGGATGAACATCTCGTAGTCCATCGCGAGCCCGAAACCGAACGCCAGGGCGAGCAGCAGCACGATCACGTCGACCCCGTAGACACGGTCGGCGTCGAAGCCGAGCACACCGGCGAACGCGCCGTCCTGAAAGCCCCACACCAGCAGGCCGAGGGATGCCAGGAGCGAGAGCGCGCTGGCCACGAGCGCCTTGAGGGGCACCACGATCGACCCGGTCATCAGGAACAGCAGCACGATCGTGCCGATCGCGACGATGAGGATCGCCAACGGCGCGCCCCTGGCGAGCGAGTCGGCCAGGTCGACGGTGCTCGCGTCAACACCGGTGACCCAGTGGGCGAACAGGGGCGGACCACTGCGGATCTCCCCCACAACGCCGACGCCGTCACGCGGGTCGACGTTCACGCGGGCACTCCAGGCGTGTGCTGACTGCTGCGGATCCTGCACGGAGTCGACGTGGTCGAGCTTCCTGACGTGGTCCGACCAGTCGACGAGGTGTGCTCGCGAGGTCGTGACGAGTTGGATGCGGGCAGGTGCGGCATCCGGAAACTCGTCGGTGAGCGTGGTCTCGAACGTGTACTGGCTCGATGCGCGCGGCACCGCGTCGATACTCGTGTTCGCCAGGGTGAGCGAGGCGATCGGGCTGGCCAGCAGGAGCAGCACGACGACACAGGCGAGCGTGACCCAGGCAGGATGCCGCTGCACCCGCCTGGTGAGTCGCGAGAACACGCCCTCCTCGGGGGCGACATCGCCGAAGCGCACGATGTACTTGCCGAGCCAGGGCAGTCTGGTCAGCGCGCCGGGACGCAGCAGCCGGTCGCCGGTGATCCCGATGATCGCCGGAATGAGCGTGAGCGCCGAGAGGATGCCCACCACGGTGACCGCGATCGCCGCGATGCCGACGGCACGCACGAACGACGGCTCGAACACGAGCAACCCGAGGCAGGCGATCGCGAACGTCGTGCCCGAGAAAAGCACGGTGCGTCCCGCGCGATCCAGTGCCGCTCCCACTGCGGCGAGCCGCACGGCGCGTCCCTCCTGCCCTCGCTCTGCCGCGGCGCGATACTCCTCCCTGAATCTGCTGACGACGAGCAGGCCGTAGTCGATCGAGAGCCCGAGTCCGACCGCCGTGATCACGTTGATCACCGTGCTGGCGATGTCGGTCAGGTAGGTGAAGCCCAGCAGCACACCCAGCGACGTGACGATGGATGCTCCGGCACCGATCAGCGGCAGTCCGGCCGCGATGAATCCGCCGAACACGACCAGCATCACGAGCAGAGCGATCGGCAGCGCAACGGTCTCGCCACGTCGCAGGTCGTTCTCGGAGATGCTCTGCAGCGAATCGGTCAGAAGCCTGGTGCTGCCCACCTCCACCGTCGCCTGCGGGTGAGCGGAGCGAAGATCGTCGCGCGCGGCATCCATCTGCGTCTGCACCCGGTCGACGGTGGACTGAGAGGCCGCGTGACCGTTCGCGCCGTGCACGGTGGCCGTGATCAGGATGCCATCACCGTCCTTCGCCACCAGCGCCTCGACCTGCGGGTTCTCGACACCGCCCGGCACTGCCAGCGGGTCGGCGACCGTCGTGTTCGGCAGCGAAGCCAGGTCGGTGGCGAGCTCGGTCGTTCGGGCGACCAACTCGGCATCCGACGGCTCGACGCCGTGCACGAGCAGCGTGACGCTCGTGCCGGCCGAGCCGGACCCGAGCTTGTCGGCACCGATCGAGCTCTCGCCGTTCACACTAGGAACGGATCCGCCGAGACGGTCGAACAGCGTTTGTCCACCAAGCCCACCCAGCGCTGTCGCGGCCGCAGCGGCGACGACGACCAGCCAGATGCCGAGTGTGATCCACGGATGCCTCGCGGCACTCGCGCCGAGCCGTCCGATCGGCCCGACGCGTCGGGCTGTGCTCGGCTGCGTCAAGGCTCCTCCGGTGCTTCGCTCGGCCTACGCTCGGCGCACGACCGCGAGTACGGCATCCGTCGTCCCCGCCCAGTCACCGGTCAAAGTCTCGCCGTCGTCTGGCGCGGTCTCCGACGCGCCGATGAGGCGCACGATCCGCGCCTCGACCCCGTCAGCGGCCACGGTCGTCGTTGCCCAGTTGCTGCTGCGTGCCAGCGAACCAGGGTCGTGTGCGATCGCCGGCACATCGGCATCCGGATGTCCGCTGCCCCTCACCTGCGCGTCACCGGCCTTGGGCACGGTGACACCGTTCTCTTCGTAGTGCTGCTCCACCTCCGTGCCGCCCGTGAGCACGATGCGCGCCAGTTCGGCGACGAAGACCGGATCTCCCGCGCCGTCGTAGACCCACCGGGTGCCGAGCACGCTGTGCTCCATGGTGCCGAGGAGTGAGGCGTTCGCACCTTCCAGCGGGGCTCCGCGATAGGTCAGCGGAACCTGCAGTGTCACGCCGCCCGCGTCGACAAGCAGCGTCTCGATGCCGACCTCACCCGCCGGATCATCGAACCGGAACGACGCGACGCGCTTCAGGTCGAAGCCCGAGGCATCCACCGGGTAGAACGGCTGCGACGGCAGCCAGCCGGCCACCAGCTCGAGCTTCGACGGAGTCAGTTGCGCGTGATGCAGCAGTGCCATGTGCACCACACTGGCACATCGAAACCGGCACATCCGAAGTAGCCTGGCGAACATGACCTCGACGTGGAACGAAGCAGAACTGCGGACCATCGGCGAAAACGACGAGGTGGTGCTGGCATCCAAGCGATCGAACGGATCGCTGAGTTCACCCGCGACCATCTGGATCGTGCGCGTCGGCGACGACGCCTTCGTGCGATCCGCGTACGGCTCGACGAACCGCTGGTACGCTCGCGCCGCCGCGGCGGGCGGCGGGCACATCGCGATCGGAGACGTCTCGCGCGACGTCGTGTTCGAGGATGCCCCCGCCGACGCGGACCACGCGGCGATCGACGCCGCGTACCACGCCAAATACGACGTCAAGTACCCCAAGCGGATCGTCGACCCGGTGGTCGACGACCGGTCGCACGGCGCGACGTTGCGGCTCATTCCGGCGTGAACCCGGCGCCGATGCACGACGGTCAACTGACCGTCACCGTCGATGACGTTCGTGCGCTGATCGCCGAACAGTTCCCTCGCTGGTCGCACGAGCCGGTCGCCGCCCTGATGACGTCCGGCACTGTGAATGCGATCTTCCGCGTCGGCGACCGGGTCGCGGCACGCTTCCCGCTGGTCGTCTCCGATGCGGATGCCGCCCGTCGCGACCTCGAGACCGAGGCAGCTTCCGCGGGCGAACTCGCCTCGGCCACGAGCGTCCCGACGCCCGTCGTGCTGGCCATCGGCGACCCTGGAGACGACTACCCCGGGCCGTGGACCTTGTCCACCTGGCTCGACGGAACCCCGGCCACGCCCGACAGCGTCGCGGAATCGACGGAGTTCGCTCTCGAGCTCGCCGCGTTCATCCTC
The DNA here is from genome assembly GCA_035551735.1 of Humibacter sp. Taxonomy (GTDB): domain Bacteria; phylum Actinomycetota; class Actinomycetes; order Actinomycetales; family Microbacteriaceae; genus Humibacter. Next base: position 8,002 of record DASZMW010000108.1, read on the forward strand.
GAACTGCGTGCCATCCCCGTCGCCGGCCGCCTCTTCTCCGGCCGAGGTCGCGGCGGCGATCTGCGCGCGCACGACGACTGGATGCGCATCTGTCTCGACAAGAGCACGGGCCTCCTCGACGTCGACGCACTCGCGCGGGCGTGGGCGACATTCCGAGAACTGCCCCGCCGCTCCCCCGACGTCATGTCGCACACCGATCTGATTCCTGCCAACCTGCTCGTCGAGCACGGCAGGCTGGTCGGCGTTCTCGACGTCGGCGGCTTCGGACCGGCCGATCCCGCACTCGACCTCGTCGCCGCCTGGCACGTGTTCGACGAGGGCGCGCGCCACGAACTGCGGGGCGCTCTTGGCTCGGCCGACCTCGAATGGGCGCGCGGCGCGGCATGGGCGTTCGCTCAGGCGATGGGACTCGTCTGGTACTACCGCGAGAGCAACCCGACGATGAGCGCGCTCGGGAGGAGCA
>DASZMW010000109.1:0-5046 GCA_035551735.1 Humibacter sp.
GAGCGCGGGCGTGCTGCTGAAGCGCACCACGGCAAGAACGTGGCGTCGGCAACTCGGGTCGTGTCGGCATCCGTGCCCGAGGCCGACCCGTTCGATCTGATCCTGCAGGGGGAGAGCTCGGCTCTGATCGCGGCCCCCATGGCACCCGCAGCACCAGCGGTACCCACCCCCGTTGTCGTACAGCAGCCGATCGCGCCCGTGGCCGCCTTCGAGCCGATCGTCTCCGCGGCGCAGACGTCGCCTGCCTTCTCCTCACGACGCGCCCGGCGCGAGGCCGAGCGGGCCGAAGCGACGACATCCGGCGAGGTGCCCGTCATGCCAGTCACCGAGCGCGAGTCGGCGGTCACTCCGGCGTCCTCTGCCGCGATCACGGGTACCGAGGCGCCCGTTGTCGAGCCGAGGGCAACAGAGCGCGCCCCATCGCGCCGGCGGGCGGCATCCGCCGGCACGGGCGAGTCGTTCCGGCGTGCTCATAGCGACGACGGTGCACCGCGCAGGAGCTCGTACCAGCCGCAACCGAGCACGCAGGAGCCGGCCAAGCGCGGTCGTCGAGCGGCGTCTCGCAGGCCGATGTTCATCGCATCGGGAGCCGCCCTCGCCCTCATTCCGGGACTCATTGTCGCGGCTCCGGCGAATGCCGTCGAGCCGCTCAGCGCGGCCCAGCTGAAGGCGACCATCGCCAGCAACACGCAGCTCATCTCGCAGAAGCTGACGGTGTCATCGGCCGTCGACGGCAGCAGCGTGCAGAAGGAAAACTACGTCGCAGGCGCCATCGCCGGCATCGTCGCGGCGGAGTCCGGCCCGAACGGCTCCCAGGTGGCTGTCGCGCTCGCCGAAGCTCTGCAGTACGGCGGCGCGCGGGAGAAGATCGTCGAGAAGGCTCTCACCTATCTCGGTGATCCGTATGAACTGGGCGGATCGACTCACAACGGCATCGACTGCTCGGGCCTCACGATGGTCGCGTACGCGACGGTGGGCGTCTCGCTCGTGCACTACGTGCCGTCGCAGGATGACGTCGCGACACAGATCACGGAGGCCCAGGCCCAGCCCGGCGACCTCGTCTTCTTCGACAACGACGACCACGTCGGCCTCTATCTCGGCGGTGGCATGCTCATCGAGGCGCCGGACTACGGCATTCCGGTGCGCATCGTCTCGGTCTCCAGCTGGGATGGCATCCCGTACCACTTCGGCCGCATCCTGAACGGCTGAGCGGAACCGGTCCTCACGCCTGCTGCGAGATCGGCAGACCGATCTGAACCGTCAACCCGCCCGTCGAGCTCGACGACAGGTGGATGTCGCCGCCCGCGGCATCCACCAGTGCGCCAACGATCGCGAGGCCGAGGCCGCTTCCCGTCGTCGTGGTGCGTGCGGCGTCGACGCGGGTGAACCGGTCGAAGGCGACCGGGAGAAAGTCTGGCGGCATCCCTGGACCATCGTCGACGATCGAGAGTTCTACCGATGACGCTCCGCGCGCCAGCGTCGCCGTGATCGTTCCCGCACCCTTGGCGACTCCGATCGCGGCGATCGCGTTGGAGATGAGGTTGTCGACGATGCGCCCGAACTCCTGGGGCGAGAGGTTCACCGTGTCGCTGCTGCCGTGAGCGACATGCTCCACCTCGAAGTCGATGACACACTCGACGCCGCGAACCACGGATGCCTGCCGCATGCGATCGATCGCCGCGGCCAGCTCGTTCTCGAGGTCGTGCCAGGTGCTCGTGCCGCGCGTCTGGTCGGATTCGATGCGAGAGAGCTCGAGCAGGTTGGTGGCGAGGTTCGACAGGCGCAGCACGGTCTGCTGCGCCTGTCGCACGTCGGTCAGCAGGGCGTCGGCGTCGCCGGCGTCGAGCTCGGCGAGCTCGAGTTCGCCGCGCAGCACCGCGAGGGGTGTACGAAGTTCGTGGCTGGCATCCGACACGAGCTGCCGCTCACGATCGGCCGAGGCGCGCAGTCTTTCGATCAGCCCGTTGAGCGTCACTGCAAGCGCTGCCAGTTCGTCGCGGGCCTGCGGCACTTCGAGTAGCTCGGATTCGTCGCCGGCCGGTGGCTCAGCAGCACCGGATTGCTGCCGCTTCGCCAGACCGTCGGCCTGCCGTCGCATCTCGCTCACGGGTCGTAGCGCCGTGCGGGTGAGGATGAACGACGCGAGCGTGAAGCATGCCACCAGTACAGCGGCGCCGACGATGAGCGCCAGGCTGAGCCGATCGAGCACGAGGTCGTTGGAGTCCTCGTTGCGAGCGGTGATCACGTGCCACACGCCTTCGGACGTCGCCACCGGCGCGCTGCGCACGACGTATTCGCGATTCGGCGTTCTGACGTGCGTCGTCGTCTCGTCGGCGGAGAGTGCGACTCGTCCGTAGGGACGCAGCGATTTCGGCAGGCTCGTCATGCGCACGCTGCCCGCCGGCGAGACGAGTGCCACGTACTGCCCCTCGCCGGGAGCCGCGTCGATGTCGGCCGGGTGGTTCTGCAGCTGCTCCTCGAACGGCCCTGCATCGTGACGCAGCAGGGTGAGGGTGGCGTTGTTGAGAATGGCGCTGACGCCGATGCGGATGCCGATCACCGCGATGATCCCGATCAGCACGGCGACCGCGAGGCTGCCCAGCGTGATGCGGGCGGTGATCGACAGCCTGCTGGAGAGCGTGCGGAGACGGATCACCGCTGCCTGGACTGCTCGCGCGGGTCGGGGTCGGGTTCTGCGGCGGCGGCGGGCGCGGGCGGCTGGCCGGCGCCGGCATCCGGGTGCTTGATCGTCTCGAGTCGGTAGCCCAGCCCGCGCACGGTGGCGATGCGGATGCCCGTGTCTGCTGCATCCAGCTTGCGGCGCACGTAAGACACGTACTGGTCGAGCACATTCTGGTCGATGTGCTCGTGACCGCCCCAGATGTCGTCGAGGATGTCGCCCCTCGTCACGAGCTCCCCGGCGTGGATGGCCAGCAGGCGAACGAGCGAGAACTCACGCGGACTGAACGCCACCTGCTTGCCGTCGACGGATGCCTTGTGCTCGATCGAGTCGATCGTGAGGTTGCCGACGCGCAGAGTCGGGTTGCTCGAGGCATCCCGTCGCAGCAGCGCGCGTATTCTGGCGGCCAGTTCGGCGAACGCGAACGGCTTGGTGAGGTAGTCGTCGGCGCCGGAGTCGAGCCCGTAGACCCGGTCTTCGACTGCGTCTCGTGCGGTGAGCAACAGGATGGGCATCGTGCGGCCGGACTCGCGCACGCGGCGGCACAGCTCGAATCCGCTCATGCCAGGCAGCATGACGTCGACGGCGAGGGCGTCGACGGATGCATCGCGCAGCGCGATCAGAGCGTCCACTCCGTTGTCGACGGAGGTCACTTCGTAACCTTCGGCTGTGAGACCGCGGCGCAGGAGGCGGGCCATATCGGCGTCGTCTTCGACGACGAGCAGGCGTGCCGTTGTTTCTTCCACGAGGTCATCGTCACAGAATCTGCTGTGTCCGTCGAGAGGGAATGCTATGGACACGTTCAGGTTCGGCTGCTCGCTGCCTGGACGGTGCGGTCGATGTGAAGGCGTGTCAGAGCAGCGGTGGCAGGCCAAGGATCAGGCGCACGCCATCCCGGTAGACGTCGTCAGCCGTTCGGCCGGAGGCGAAATACTCGACGATCGCGCGCGTCGCAGTGGGCAGACGGCGCATCAACTCGTCGGGATCGACACCCCTGCTGTCTCCTCCGCGGTCGAGAGATTCCTCCTCCAACACGTGGCCGACCGTGAACCGCTCGACCGCGAGCACCGTCATGCGGGCGCGTTGCAGCTCGACGCCTTGCGCGACCAGAGTGGCCATGGCGCGTTCCGAGAAGTCCGCACGACGTAGCGAGTCGCGGGCCGCGGAGATGATGCGAGCGCCGTCGGGATGTGCGAGCATCGCCCTTCGTAGCTCCGACACCGCGGTCAACAACCACTCTCGCCACTCTTCGCCGGCGTCGAGGGCGGGAATCGCTGCGAGCACGTCGTCCATGATCGCGTCGGCGAGAGCGTCGAGCAGCTCCGCCTTGTTGCGAACGTGCCAGTACAGCGTCGGCGCCTGTACGTGAAGGCGCGACGCGAGTCGGCGCAGCGAGAGCGCATCGAGGCCTTCTGCGTCGATGAGCCTCATCGCCTCGTCGATCACCAGCTGTCTGCTGAGAGTCATCGAGTGCTCCTTGCCCTCGCTCTCTAACGGTGTTAGACATACTCTAGTTCTCTAACACTGTAAGAGAGGCTGAACAAGGGAGTCGAGATGAAGGCGGCGGTCGTTGATCGAACGGGAGGCATCCCGGTACTGCGCAACGTATCCGAGCCGGTGCCGGGCGACGGCGAAGTCCTGATCTCCGTCGAAGCCGTCGCCGTCGAGAACGTCGATCGCGCCATCGTCGCTGGAACCCACTACACGGCGGCGGCCTTCCAGGCGAACCTGCCTGCCGTTCCGTGCTTCGATGGGATCGGACGTCTGCGGGACGGAACGCTCGTCGGCTTCGGCGGCCTCACACCCCCGAACGGCGCCTTGGCACAATTCGCGGTGGTTCCGACCGCATATGCTCCGCCCATTCCGGAGGGCATCGATCCTGCGGAGGCCGCCGCACTCTCGTCGGCGATCACGGGCATGAGCATGCAGACCGCTGCAGAGCTCACCGCCGGAGAGACCGTTCTGGTGCAGGGAGCGACGGGAGTGGCGGGACGGCTGGCGGTGCAGATCGCGCGCCTGCTCGGTGCCGGCCGCATCGTCGCGACCGGACGTGACGACGACGCACTTGCCGATCTGACGAACCTCGGCGCTGACGCCGTCATCAACACCACCGTCGACGACCGAGCACTGGTCGAGGCGTATCGCGACGAGGCGAACAGCGGTTACGACGTCGTCGTCGACTTTCTCTGGGGGCGTCCGACGGAGCTCCTGACTCGGGCGCTGACACCCGACAGCTTCGTCATGCCGAAGCCGACGCGTCTCGTGCACGTCGGCGTCGCCGCCGGCGAGACGATCGAGCTGGCGGGGAACGCCATCCGCACCTCGGGACTCGAGATCTACGGAGCCGCGCGCAACATGGCCACCGG
>DASZMW010000110.1:0-4562 GCA_035551735.1 Humibacter sp.
GGCGACGACGTCATTGACGACCGGGGCGGGCACGCGCTCGCTGGCGATCACGGCACCGCCCGACGCCGCAAGACGCGAAGCGAGCTTCTTCGCCCAGAGCAATTCGACGACCAGGAGCTCAGCGCTCGTACCCGGCTCCAGGCCTTCGGCGAAGTACTCGATGTCTTCATCGGCGGCGAGGCCCGCAAGGTCGAGATCCGCGCCGTCGAGGCCGTAGGCATCCGTGCTGTCCTCGACCTCGATGGTCTCGACATCCCCCTCGATCGTGCGCGTGATGAGCAAAGCGTCGATGATGCGCACGGCACCGTCGGCGACGAGCTCGCGCACCGCTTCGACGACGCCCGCATCCGGCGCATCGCCCTGAAATCCGACCAGCACGAACTCGACGGGACCGTATTCCAACTCGCTCATGCCTGTTCCTCCACCCGTGCAACGTGACGTCTCAAGAATGCGCTTCGTGACGCGCATCCCGGTCACCCTGGCCGGGTGAAGCCGAGTGCGAGCGACAGCACGGTGAACGTCGCGAATCATCCGGTCCGGCGTCGGGTGCCGGCGGTAGCGTGAGCGCAGCCGGACGCTCAGCCGTTCGCATGCTGGAGGCATCGTGGCGACCACGCGAGAACACGTGCAGGGGATCATCGACGCCCACCTCGACGCCTTTCGGCACGCAGGAGTGCTCAGTGTTCGCCCCGGGTTCCGGCTGAGCGACGGTTGGCTCACCGACGAACGGGCGATCGTCGCGACTCTGGCGCCCGGCACGGATGCCGCGACGACGCTACCCGACGAGCTCGACGGCATTCCTGTGGACACCCGCGTCGCGTCGCAGGCGAAGCTGGCGCAATTGGGCGTCGGCGCGCAGCCCAGGGCATCCTTCGGACAGCTCGGGTTCGCCCCCGACAACGGTGCAATGCCGACGTTCGCCGACGAGCGCGTGCTCACCGCACCGACGGGGCAGACCCCGGCCGAAAAAGCACTGAAGGCGCCGGCCAAGCCGCAGCTGACCTACACACCGCCGCCCGGGGTCTCCCTTTCGCCCGTGACGGCGACCATCCGCGTCGAGTTGAGCGCGAGCCCGGACTCGGGCTGGCCCGTGCTGAAGGAGTTTCTGCAGGGCACTGCGAAGTCGCTCACCATCGGCCTCTACGACTTCACATCGGCGCACGTGCTGAGCGAGTTCGAGACCGCCGCGACGAGCAAGACGGTGTCGCTCGTGCTCGATCATCCTGCGAAGAATCCGACCGCCGATCAGACCGACGACGAGACCGTGGCCGGCCTCGAGGCCGTACTCGGAAGCGGCTTCGACCAGGTGTGGGCGCTGGAGCGCGCCGACCCGCACGCCGCGGCCTGGATCTTCCCCTCGGCGTACCACATCAAGGTGGCGGTGCGGGACTCGAACTCGGTCTGGCTCTCCAGCGGTAACTGGAACAACTCGAACCAGCCCGACATCGATCCGGTGCACAACCCTGCGGACGCGGCCGATGCGCGCATCCGTGACCGGGACTGGCACGTGGTGATCCACGACGTGGCGCTGGCGCGCGCGTTCGAGGCGTATCTGCACAACGACCACGCCGTGGCTGCCCAGCACCAGGTTGCGGCGCCGGCTCAGCCATCCGAGGCGCCGCTCCTCGTGCAGCCACAGGCGCAGACGCCGCCGTTCAAGGAGTTCACGGCCGCCGTGACCGTGCGCGAGCAGATGACGATCACGCCCGTGCTCACTCCCGACCCTGGTGTCTATGCGGATGCCGTGCGCACGCTGATCGAGGGAGCGCGGACGTCCCTGCACCTGCAGTTCCAGTACATCGAGCCGCCGTCGACGAAGACGGCCGCCTCCGCCGCGTTCTCCGCGCTCATCGACGCGGTGATCGGGAGGCAGAAGGCGGGCGTCGACGTGAAGGTGATCATGAGCCAGTTCGAGACCAGCGGCTATCTCGAGCAATTGCAGGAGCTCGGCCTCGACGTGGTTCACGGCGTGAAGCTGCAGAACAACGTGCACAACAAGGGCATCGTCATCGACGGCGCCCGCACGTTGGTCAGCAGTCAGAACTGGTCGACGGCGGGAACCCTGCAGAACCGCGACGCGGGCGTGATCATCGAGAGCGCGCGAGTCGCCGCGTACTTCGACGCCGTCTTCCAGCACGACTGGGACAACCTGGCACGGCAGAGGGCCCTCCAGGACTGAGCCGCTACGGGATCAGGACGATCTTGCCGCGCACCTCTCCGGCCTGCCCGGCGCGGTGCGCCTCTGCGGCCTGCGGCAACGGGTACTCGGCGCCGATCTCCACCTGGAACGTGCCGTCCGAAAGCCCCGCAAGCGCGACGTCGATGCCATCGGCGCGCCACTCCTGCTGCTCTTCCGTCAGCGGCACCGGGCTTCCGCCGGACCACGCGTGGATGCCGAGCTCAGCCGCCTTCGCGCCTGCGACGATTGTTCCGATGTGGGAGCGGTCGGCGACCAGGTCGAAGGATGCCTGTAGTGCGGCATCCGTTCCCGCGATGTCGAGCACGTAGTCGACACCCTGCGGCACGGCGGCACGCACCCGCTCGACGAGTCCGTCTCCGTACTCGAGCGCGATCGCGCCGAGCTCATGGATGCGCTCGAGATTGCGAGCGCTCGCCGTTCCCACGACGGTGACGCCGCGATTCCTCGCGAACTGGATCGCCGCCTGTCCGACGGCGCCCGACGCACCATGGATGAGCAGCACATCGCCCTCACCGGGCCCGAGGGACTTCACGGCCTGATACGCCGTCCCGGCTGGGACGCCGATCGCTGCCGCCTTGTCGAACGGAACGTTGTGCGGCTTGTGCACGAGCTTGCTTGCGGATGCCACCAGCTCGCTCGCGTACGCGCCGCTCGCCCCGCGCACCACGACCTCGTCACCGATCGACCAGCCCTCGACGCCGGGTCCGAGCTGCGCGATGACGCCCGACGCATCCGAGCCGAGCCTGCGCGGAGTCTCGATCGGAGCGGACGGACGGGTACCCTGCCGCAACTTCCAATCGATCGGGTTCACCCCTGCTGCCTTGACGTCGACGAGCACCTTGCCGTCGCCCGGCGCGGGATCAGGGTGCTCCGCCACCTCGAGCACCTCCGGTCCGCCGAAGCGGCTGTACTGGATCACGGTCTGCATGCTCTCCACGATAGGGAACCGCGCGCGGCCGCGGGGTTGTCTTGACGCAAACCGTCAATCCAACGGGGCGGTGAGATAGCGCTGCACCGTCGGGGCGATGTGCTCGACGACCCAGGCCGGCTCGGCCGAAGCGATCGGTTCCCAGCGCAGAACGTAGCGCCCAAGGACGAGGCCGGCGATCTGGGTGGCCATGAGCGCGGCTCTGGTCTCCACCTCACTCGGATCGGGCGAGAACCTGATCACAACAGGCCGTATCCCACGATCGAGGATGAAGGTGCGCATCTGCGCGGCGAGCGTTTTGTTGCGCGTCGCGGTGCGCAGCAGGGCGGCGAGCATCGATGAGTGCGAGTCCCACACGCCGAGCAGGGTCGTGAGCAACTCGCGCGCGGCGTCGTCGGGCGACGCGTCGAGAACCGGGGCGACGACATCCGCCGGGTCTACGGAGAGCGAGGTGACGGCGTCGAAGAGTCCACCCTTCGAGCCGAAGTAGTGCGCGATCATCGCCGGATCCACCCCGGCTTTGCCGGCGATCTCCCTCGTCGTCGCGCTGTCGCCGCGATCGGCGAACACCTCGCGTGCGGCATCCATCAGCTCCTGGCGGGTGGTCGACGGTCCCTTGCGTCGGCCGCTCATGCCGCTGCTCCGTCGCGGTGCTCGCGATCGTGCTCGCGGTCGAGCAGCACCATCGTCTCCTCGAGAGTGGGCGGCACGGACGTGACGGTGGCAGGGATGCCGGCGAGGGCATCCTGCACCACTGCCGCGGGTGTTCCCGCGACGCGGATGTCGCGCCCGGTCAGCATGATCGGCAGGCCGGAGCTGTCCAACACGTCGAATGCCCGCTGCCAGTCCTCGCTGCGCACCAGCACGGCGCTGGTGCCGCGGGTCAGGTCGGCGACGGTTCCCGAGCCGACCAGGCGGCCACTCGCCAGCAGCACCAAACGCGTGCACTGCTCGGCCTCCTGCAGGTAGTGCGTCGTGACGATGACCGCGCGACCGGCTTCCGCCTGGGCGTGGATGACATCCCACAGCCGTGCGCGGCCGAGAGGGTCGACGCCCGACGTCGGTTCGTCGAGCACCAGCAGCTCCGGCGCGTGACTCAGTGCGAGCGCGAACGCGAGCTGGCGTTGTCGGCCGAGACCGATGTCGGAGACCAGGCTCGAGCGCACGGCCCGGAGCGCGGGCGGCAGCGGCGGCCGCGGTATCCCGTAAACACGTGACAAGAATGCGACGTTCTCCCGCACGCTCAAGGTCGTGTAGAGGCCCAGTCCCTGCGGGACGTATCCGAGCCGGCGCCGCGAGGCATTATCGGGCACCCGGCCGAACAACGTGACGCTGCCCGTATCGGCGCGCTCGAGGCCGAGCAGAATGCGCAGAAGAGTGGTCTTGCCCGCTCCGTTTGCGCCGATCAGGCCGACGATCTCGCCGGGACGCACA
>DASZMW010000111.1:0-11488 GCA_035551735.1 Humibacter sp.
CAGCCAACGCGGCATTCACCCGATCGCGTTCACCCGATCGCAGCCACACGATCGCAGCCAGAGTGCGAGGGGTGCGGGCGAAGCCGGAGACGGGCAACAGGAACGGGAACGGGAACGCCACAAGGTGGTGCGTGAGTATCACCAGATCGGTGGGCGGCGATCCTGCCAGCGCACGCGCCGCTGCAGCTGGGAGCCGAGGGCGAGAAGCACGGCCTCGCCACCCGGGCGGCCGATGAGTTGCACGCCCATCGGCTGGCCGTCGGATGTCTGCGACACCGGCAGCACGATCGCCGGCAGCCCACTCACGTTCACCATCGACGTGAACGGAGTGTACTGAACCTGCTGCGCGAAATTGCGCTCGGCATCGACCTGGTCGTACCACCCGATCGGTCGTGCACTCAGCGCAGTTGCCGGCGTGAGCACGGCGTCGAATGTCGACAACTGACGGATCAGCGAGCGCTCGAACGCGGTCAGTGCGGCGAGCGCTCCGCTGAGTTCCCGTGCGTCGATCGCGCGCCCCTGCCCGACTAGCCACTGCGTCAAGGGCTCCAGTAGTTGCAGTGCGTCGCCCTCGGCGGGGATTCGAGCAGCGCCCGCCTTCCAGATCGTGGTGAAGGCCGGAGCGTACGTGGGATCGGGCTTCAGCTCGGTCTCCTCGATGCCATGACCGAGCGCCGCGAATTCGGCGATGGCGAGGTCGAGGGCTGCGAGGGCATCCGGATCGATCGTGATCTCGTAGTCGTCATCCCACGCGCTCGTCGTCATCGCGCCGAGCTGGAATCTGCCCTCGCCGCGAACCGCGTGCCCGAGGAATGCGGTGTCGTCGTGCGGCGCTCGAACCGCGAACCGGTGGTCGACGCGGCCGTCACGCCTGGCGATCATGCCGTCGAGCAGCAGTGCCGCGTCTTCGACGGTGCGGGCGAGCGGTCCGGCGACGACGAGCCCGCCGAGGGATTCGAGGCCGCTGCCGGACGGCACGCGTCCGCGCGACGGCTTGAGCCCCACGAGACCGCATGCCGCAGCGGGAATACGAATGGATCCACCGCCGTCGGAACCGGGTGCGAACGGCAGCATGCCTGATGCCACCGCAGCCGCCGCCCCGCCACTGGATCCGCCAGCACCCAGGTCGAGATTCCAGGGGTTGCGCACCGGGGGCGCCACGAGCGTCTCCGTGTACGACGGCAGCCCGAATTCCGGCGCGGCGGTCTTGCCGAGGCTGACCGCGCCTGTTGCGTCGAGATCGAGCACGATCTCATCCGATTCATCCGGCACGAACCCGGTCAGCAGCCTCGAGCCGAAGCCCGCTGGAACCCCGGCACGCCGCCAGAGGTCCTTGTCGCCGATCGGCAGCCCCCACAGCTGTGCCGTGCGAGGGACCGATGCCTCGACGTACGCCGCTCGCTCGCGCGCGGCATCCGGCGTCACAGTCACGAAAGCACCGATCGTCGGATTCAGCGCCTCGATGCGACCGAGGTAGTGGTCGGCAAGCTGGATGGGCGTCAGGTCGCCGCGCTGCAGAAGCGTCCACTGGTCGAGAGCTGTCAGATCGTGGATGTCGTCGGCCATGCCTCGAGCCTATGCGCGTACCCGCGCCAGCACCCTGAGCGAGGCGCAGCCACTCCCCAGGTCCCTGAGCGAGTGAAGCGAGTCGAAGGGTCGCCGCGAACGTCGCCCTTCGACTCGCTTCACTCGCTCAGGGAGCTGGGAGCGGGCGGGGGTTGACGTCGCTTCATGGGTTAGCTACTCTACTAATGAACCAAGCAAGGAGAGCCCGTGATCGATGAGGGCAAGCCGATCTTCCAGCAGATCGCGGAGCAGATCGAGAACGACATCATTTCCGGTGCCGTGGCCGAAGAGAGCCAGGTGCCGTCGACGAACGAGTTCGCGGCCTTCCACCGCATCAACCCCGCTACGGCGGGCAAGGGAGTCGCGCTTCTCGTCGACGACGGCATCCTCTACAAGAAGCGCGGCATCGGCATGTTCGTCGCCGCGGGAGCACGCGAACGGCTGATCGCCAAGCGCCGTGACAGCTTCCGATCCGACTTCTTGCTCCCGCTGATCGTCGAGGCGGAAAAGCTCGACATCTCACCAGCACAACTCACACGCATGATCACGAACGAAGGAGAAGCATCGTGACTCACACGACCCCCGTGGTCGAGGTCAAGGGACTCACCAAGCGCTTCGGAAAAGTCGTCGCACTCGACGATGTGACCCTGAGCGTGCAGCCAGGAGCGATCACCGGATTGCTCGGCCGCAACGGTGCAGGCAAGACCACCCTCATGCAGACCATCACAGGGCAGGACTTCGCCACCTCGGGCGACGTGCGCGTGTTCGGTGAGCACCCTGTGGAGAACGCCCGCGTCCTCTCCCGCGTCTCCTTCATCAAGGAGAGCCAGAAGTATCCGGACGAGTTCAGGCCGAAGCACGTGTTCAGATGCGCCCCGTGGTTCTACGAGAACTGGGACGCCGAGTTCGCGGACCGTCTGATCGACGACTTCCAGCTTCCGGTGAACCGCAGGATCAAGAAGCTGTCGCGTGGGCAGCTCTCGGCCGTCGGCGTGATTGTCGGCCTCGCGGCCCGCACTCCGCTGACGTTCTTCGACGAGCCGTACCTCGGCCTGGATGCCGTCGCCCGGCAGATCTTCTACGACCGCCTGCTCGCGGATTACGCCGAGCATCCGCGCACCATCGTCCTGTCGACGCATCTCATCGATGAGGTCGCCAACCTGCTCGAACACGTGGTGGTGATCGATAAGGGCCGCATCATCATGGATGAGTCGGCCGAGACCGCTCGCGACTCAGCGACGACGATCGTCGGACCGCGCAGTGCGGTCGAGTCGTTCATCGCCGGCCGAAGGGTGCTGCACCGCGAGGGGATCGGCGGACTGGCATCCGTCACCGTCGACCGGCTCGACGCCGACGAGCGACGGGATGCCGCTGCAGCGGGCCTCGAGCTCGCACCGGTTTCGCTTCAGCAGCTCATCGTGCGCAGAACCAACTCCACAACGACTGATTTCGGAGCAGACTCATGACCGCCATCAGTGCTACCACCGCCATGGCCGACGAGCTGGCCGTGCCCGGTACGGCGAAGCGCATCTGGAACATCGTGCGGCTGCAGTACGCGAACCGATTCAGCATGCTCGCCCTGCCGTGGATCATCATCGGCTTCGTGTTCCTGGTGAACATGATCATCTGGATCTCGATCTACGCGTCCACGCACGAGCAACTCACCGGAACCCAGTGGTCAGGCGCCACGGCGTACATCTACATCTACGTCGGTATCGCCGCCGTGCAGGCGATGAACCTCACGTTCCGTTTCGCGCTCGGTCTCTCAGCAACCCGCCGCGACTACTACCTGGGAACGTCGCTCGCCTTCATCATCCAGAGCGCGCTTTTCACGATCGTGCTGACGTTCCTCTCCTACGTCGAGGACTGGACGCACGGCTACGGCATCAACGCGCACATGTTCAGCAATGTGTACTTCGGAACCGGCCCACTGTGGGAGCGCTTGTTCAGCACGTTCGGAGCGTTCCTGTTCTGCTTCTTCCTCGGCGCCATCGCAGGCAGTGTGTTCGTTCGCTGGCAAGCGAACGGGCTCTACGCGCTCGGCGCGATCGTCGCTCTGATCATCGCGGCAGCCGTGGCCACCGCGACCCTGACGGGGTCGTGGCCGGCCGTCGGGATGTGGTTCCTGGACGTGCGCGCGATCGGAGTCGTCGCATGGCTGCTGATCCCGACCGCGGTCGCCGCTGTCGTCGGATTCTTCGTGCTGAGAAGGGCGACGGCGAGGGCCTGAACGTGCCGGCGAAGACTGGACGAGGCCTGCCGCATCCTCTTCGGATGTCGGCAGGCCTCGATTCGTACAGCGTCATCTCGACCGCCTCTGGAGGCTTCCGGGCTGTGACGGTGCGATCACTGTATGCCTGGGCAAGGGACATACGGAAGCCTTTATCACAAATTGATAACGCCGATCGAGCGAACTCATAGAAACAGAGCCTCGACCGTGCCTTCGCGTACGGCTGGAGGCCGGAAATCCCTACTTCAGGCTCTTCTGCATCAGCACGGTTCCGAGCCATCTGCCGAACTTGAAGCCGACGTGGCCCATGCGCCCGATCTCCTTGAAGCCGAAGCGCTCGTGCATCGCAATGGATGCCTCTGCCCCCCTGTCGGCGATGACCGCGATCATCTCCTTCAGCCCAGCCTGCTTCGAGGCATCGACCAGTGCCCGCATGAGCGCCGTGCCCAGTCCTTTGCCTGCGGATGCCTGCCCCAGATAGATCGAGTTCTCCACCGTGAAGCGGTACGCCTTCTTCTGCTTCCACGGCGTGACCAGCGCGTAGCCCAGAATCTGCTCGTTCGGCGACTCGGCCACCAGGAACGGCATGCCGAGCTTGTGCAGGTAGGCGTACTTCGACTTCCACTCCTTGAGCGTCGTGGTCTCTTCGTCGAACGTGACGGTACTGTTCGTCACGTAGTAGTTGTAGATCTCGCGAATGTGCGGGAGGTCGGCGGGCTTCGCCTCGCGGATCTCGTAGGCGAACGGCGTCTCAGGCTCGGCGGGCTTGCGTAGATGCGGCGGGAGCCTGCGCCGCGTTTCGTATTCCTCTTCCAGCACCGATCCAGGGTAACCGTCGCGTGTTGCGTCGGCGTTACCGCCGCCCTGCGCCCGGCGCGGGTCAGGCTGCGGGAGCCGCCAGAGGCGGGAAGTCCACCAGATACGGCTCACCGAAGTCGGCCGAGCGGCTCACGTCCTGCCAGGCGAGGTCGCTCTCGAGCTGGGCGCGATCGAAGGCCGCCGACATCCTGGCCGCGTTCGCCCCGAGCGGGAGGTTGGGCGGGAGGTCGTCGCGACGCGACAGGCGCACCAGGATGCCCGCCGCCCGCTCCGGATCGCCGGCGACGAGGTTCGGCGACGGTGCGTCCTGGCGGTATCGCGCTCCGATCGTCGACTCGTACTCCTCGGGCAGCGCGTGCACAGTCATCGAGCTGCCGGCCCAGTCGGTGCGGAATCCGCTCGGCTCGACGACCAGCACCTTGACGCCGAACTGCTCGACCTCGGCGCGAAGCACGCGGCTGAAGCCGTCGATCGCGAACTTCGCCGCCTGGTACGAGGCGATCCCTGCCGATCCGCCGACGCGTCCACCCACAGACGAGAACTGCACGATGAGGCCGCCGCCTTGACCCTTGAGAATCGGGATGACGGCCTTCGACACGTTGTACACGCCCCAGAAGTTCGTCTCGAACTGGGTGCGGAAGTCTTCGTCGTCCCCGGTCTCGACCGGGGCCACGTTGGCGTAGCCGGCGTTGTTGACGACGACGTCGATCCGCCCGAACGCGTTGCGCGCCTCCGCGACAGCCGCAGCCACGGCATGCGGATCGGTCACGTCGAGCCCGACCGCGCGGATGCGATCTCCGAACTCCGCGACGAGATCGTCGAGTTGTTCCGGCCGCCTGGCCGTCGCAGCGACGGAATCCCCCGCCTCGAGGGCGGAGCGCACGAGTGCGCGACCGAACCCGCGCGATGAACCTGTGATGAACCATGTCTTCTGCATGGCTGTTAGTAAAACACTGTTCTCTTAATTACGCAACCGTGTTGCGCTATGATTGCTGCATGGCATCCAGGGCAGATCGGCTGGACGCGTCCGCGGACGCGGGGTCGAGCGCGGGGTCGGATGCGGGAATCCGTGTGGAATTCCGGCGCGCGCGCAGCCCAGAGGCGAAGCAGGCGCGCGAGGCTGCGATCCTGGCGGCGGCGCGTGCGTTGACGGCCGAGCGGGGCATCCGCGACATCACGCTCACCGAGATCGCCGACGCGGTCGGCATGCACAAGTCGGCCCTGTTGCGCTATTTCGAGACGCGGGAGGAGATCTTCCTGCGCCTGACAGCCGACGGCTGGCGCGAATGGTCGGCCGCACTGCGCGCCGAGCTCGATGCGATGAGCGATGCCGGCCCGGACGCCGTCGCCGCCGCGATCGCTCGCACGCTGACTCAGCGCGGCAGGTTCTGCGACCTGCTCGCCCAGGCGCCGATGAACCTGGAGCGCAACGTGTCATCGGATGCCGTTCGCCGCTTCAAGTACGTCACGCACGACGAGCTCGACACGATCGTTGCCGCGATGCGGCGGCTCCTCCCCGGCCTCAGCGGCAGCGACGGGGTCGACATCGTCGCCGCGACGACGGCGATGGCCGGTGCGTTCTGGCAGATAGCGACGCCAGGGCAGGAGCTCGCCACGCTCTACCGCAGCGACCCTCGGCTCGCGCACGCGATCGTCGACGTCGAACCGCGCCTGCGCCGCATCCTCGGCGAGCTCATCACGGGCATGCTCGCTTGCGGCGCGCGCTGACGGTCAGCGCAAGGTCCAGTCGACCGGCTGGGCGCCCTGCTCCACGAGCAGTTCGTTCGCCCTGCTGAACGGCTTCGAGCCGAAGAAGCCACGATCGGCCGAGAGCGGGCTGGGGTGCGGAGAGGTGATCACCGGGGTCGTGCCGAGCAGGGGGCGCAGGTTGGCGGCATCCCTGCCCCACAGGATCGCGACGAGTGGCGTTCCGCGCGCGACCAGCGCCCGGATCGCGTGCTCGGTCACCCGCTCCCAGCCGACTCCGCGATGCGAGCCGGCGGCACCGGGCCGCACGGTGAGCACCCTGTTCAGAAGCATGATGCCGTGCTCGCTCCACGCGGTCAGATCGCCGTGCGGCGGCGGCTCGACCCCGAGGTCGCTGCGCAGCTCCTTGTAAATGTTCTGCAGGCTGCGCGGAACGGGACGCACGTCACGCTCCACGGCGAACGACAGCCCGATCGGATGCCCCGGCGTGGGATACGGATCCTGCCCGACGATGAGCACGCGAACGTCGGCCAGCGGGTAGCGGAACGCGCGGAGCACGTTCGCGCCGGCCGGCAGGTAGTGGCGGCCCGAGGCGACCTCGCTGCGCAGCCAATCCCCCATCGCCGCGATGTCGCCCGCGACGGGCGAGAGCGCCTCGGCCCAGCCGGAATCCATCGATCCGTCTTCGGCCAGCTCCGGCAAGGTCTTCGCAGCGGTCACCGCATGCTCCGCACCAGAACCCCGCGCTCGTCACGCGTGAGCACCCACACCGTTCCTGCCCCGGCGACCCGCAACGGGCCGGTGCCGACGATGAGAACCGTCGATTCGTCGATGGCGACGGCCTCCCCGACGGCGCCGGAGTCGACGGCGGCGATCGCCCGCGTGAGGTTGCCCCACTGCGCAGCGTGAACGTCGACCGTGACGTCGATCAACCCGAGTCCGTCGACGATGGTGAGCTCGTCGAGGTCCTCGGACGCCTCCTCGTCGCCGATCTCCACGCCGTCGATGCGCCATCCGCCGAGCAGCGCACGATCGGGAGCGATCATCGCCCCCGCCGAGAAGCCGAGATAGGGCGTTCCGGCCTCCACCGCCGAGCGGATGCCAGCAGCCAGCGGCGCGATCGCCTCGAGATACGCGGGCGTCATGCCTCCACCCACCGCGATGCCGTCGGCGCCGTCGATCGCGCCCGCCGGCATCCGCTCGCCCTCCGCGACGACGGTGTGCAGCACCTCGACGGATCCCGCGTGACCGAGGGCGGCCGTCAGATTCACACCATGGCCGGGATCGGCGTTTTCACGCACCGTGAGCAGGGCGATGCGCGGCTGGCGCTCCTCCCCTGCGGCTTCGACTCGTGCGACGCACTCGGCGACGAACGGACCGAAGACCGCGGCATCGGTCTCGGGCCGATGCCCTCCCCCGACCAGATGGATACTCACTGCTGTTCCTCCTCGTGCGTCTCGTCGTTCGGCCCGTGCTCGTCGCGACCGTGCCGAGTGCGGCTCACAGCGTCGTTGAAATAGGACACGACCGTCGCGGTCGTCACGCCGACGATCAGAATGCCGCTGATCATGAGCAGCACCGCGAGAACGCGGCCGAAGGTCGTCACCGGCACCATGTCGCCGTAACCCACTGTCGCGATGGTCACCACTGCCCAGTAGAGGGCGTCCCCC
Source organism: Humibacter sp. (assembly GCA_035551735.1). Lineage (GTDB taxonomy): Bacteria > Actinomycetota > Actinomycetes > Actinomycetales > Microbacteriaceae > Humibacter. The sequence continues at coordinate 7,993 of DASZMW010000111.1, forward strand.
AGACTGACGATGGTTGCGCCGGGCGCGCCCCGCTCCGCGTGCACGACGGTGATGGCGATCATGTAGATCCAGAGGATCACGAACGACAGAGCGTACGACACGAGTCTCGCGCGCACGGCCGCTCCTGTGTGCCGGTTGAAGAACGGAATGCGGCGCAATTCGCGCAACAGCCGGAACGGCCGGAACACCGGAATCACCGCGCCCAGCAGCTCCGGAACGTTGTGTCGCACGAAATCCCACTTGTGCTCGGAGAGCAGCAGACGCCAGACGTAGTCTGCGATGAACGCGATCCAGATCACGAGCAGCACGGTCCAGATCGCTACGAAGTAGGAGCGCTCCAGCGTCGGATCGAGGCAACGGATGCTGTACACGACGATGAAGACGACCGAAAGCACCAGGAACGGCCAGCTGCTGACCCGCTCCCACCGCTGCAGCGCACGCTCGCGCGCCGTGCTCGCCGGGGCCGCCTCCGACATCCGTCAGTCCTCGCGCGCCACGCGCAACGGTCCGTGGTGGAACCGGTACGGCGCCGCCTGGGCGACCGGCTTGACGACGATCAGATCCACGTCGACATGCGCAGGGCGCTCCAGCGCGTTCACGATCGTGTCGGCGATGTCGTCCGCCGTCAACGGCTCCGGCACATCGGCGTACACGGCGTCGGCGCGCTCTTTGTCACCATCGAAGCGGTTCAGCGAGAAATCCGTACGCACCATCCCCGGCGCCACCTCGATCACCCGGATCGGCTCGCCGTTCAGCTCGAGCCTGAGCACCTCTGTCAGCGCGCGCTCTGCGAACTTGGCGGCGTTGTAGCCTGCGCCGCCCACGTAGGCGATGTGTCCTGCGATGGACGTGACGTTCAGGATGTCCGCGTGCCCGGTCTGCTCCGCCCCCGCGCGAAGGATCGGGAGCAACGCCGAGATGACGCGTTTGGTGCCGAGTACGTTCACCTCGTACATCCAGATCCAGTCGTCGACGTCGGACTTCTCGACCGAGTCCAGTCCACGTGCCCCGCCGGCGTTGTTCACGAGGGCGTGCGCGCCGCCGGTCGCGGCGACGTGATCGCGCAGAGCATCGACATCGGCCTGCTTCGACACGTCGGCGGTGAAGGCCTCAGCGCCCGTTTCCTCAGCGATCGTCTTCAGCTTCTCCGTGCTGCGTGCGACGGCGATGACGTCCCAGCCGCCCGCCCGCAACAGGCGCACCGTCGCCTCGCCGATGCCCGAACTCGCTCCCGTCACCACTGCGCGTCTTGATGCCATGCCCACCATTCTGTCCGCCGTCAAGCCCTCCCGTCGACATAGCCGATGGATAGCACAGCGTCATACGCTGGATCGGATGACGATCGCCGAACGAATCAAGACGACGACGCCGCGCAGGGCCAGACTCGCGTACTGGGACAACGCGCGATGGCTGGCGATCACCCTCGTGGTCATCGGACACGCGATCCTGAAACTGATCGCGGATTCGGATTCCGCCTACACGGCATACCTCTTCATCTACCTCTTCCACGTGCCGGTCTTCGTCACCGTGTCCGGGTATTTCGCGAAGTCGCAGCCTCCCGGCTATCGCGGCCTCAAGCGGTTGCTGACCGACATCGTCTTCCCGTACATCATCTTCGAGACGGTGTGGAGCCTGATCAACTGGTGGGGAACCGGAAAGTTCAGCCTCGACTACACGACGGCGAGCTGGACGCTGTGGTTCCTCATCGCCCTCGGCGTCTGGCGGGTCACCCTGCCATATCTGGTCATGTTGCGGTACCCGATGGTCTTCGCTCTCGTCATCTCCGTCGCCGCCGGGTACCTCGACAACGTGGACAGCACACTCGCGCTCGCCCGTACCGCCGGGCTGTTGCCGTTCTTCGTCTTCGGCTGGAAGCTGCGCCGATTCAGCGGCACGAGACGCTGGCTGGAGCTGAGGTCCGCTGTCGCCTGGCGATGGCGGGCAGGGGCGATCGTGCTTTTCGGACTCGTGCTTCTGTTCCTCGCCCTGTACATCGATGTGTGGCGCGACCTGCTGATCCGCCGGTTCCTGCTCTACGACGAGCAGTACGACTCGTTCGGGTACGAGCAGTGGTGGGCGGGTGCCGTGCGCCTGCTGATGATCGCCATCGGCATGCTGCTCACCATCGCGTTCCTCACGTTGATACCGCGCAGGCGCGTCGTGTTCACCGCCTGGGGCGCCGCGACGATGTACATCTATCTGCTGCACAGCTTCTTCCTCTATCCGCTTCGGCAGTTCGGACTGCTCGACCACCAGAAGTCGCCGTGGGTGCTTGTCGGCATGATCCTGCTGGCGATCGCGATCTCCGCGTTCCTGGCTCAGCCGTTCATCAAAAAGGCGTTCCACTGGGTCATCGAGCCCGACTTTCCCTGGCTGTTCCGAAAACAGGCGCTCGCACAGATCCCTCCACCCAGCGCGCCGGATGTTCCGGTGCCGCCCGGCACTCTGCTGATCGACGCCGAGCCGAGCGAGGGAGAAAGGCATCCGCCCGCCCGTCTCTGACGGTTACGTCGTGTTGCAGTCGTTTTTGAGCGCCGGATGCCCGATGCCTACCCTTGTGTCAACATCGACGCGGATGCGCGCCGACGCCTCCCAAGACATCACCTGGAGAGAATCATGACCGACGCCGACCAGTGGCAGTTCGAGACCAAGCAGATCCACTCCGGCGCTGCGCCCGATCCGGTGACCAACGCCAGGGCGACGCCGATCTACCAGACCACGTCGTACGTGTTCAACAACTCGGACCATGCGAAGAATCTCTTCGCGCTCGCCGAGTTCGGCAACATCTACACACGCATCCAGAACCCGACGCAGGCGGTCGTCGAGGAGCGGGTCGCAGCCCTTGAGGGGGGCACCGGCGCACTCTTGCTGGCCTCCGGCCAGTCCGCCTCCACGTTCGCGGTGCTCAACATCGCTCAGGCCGGCGATCACATCGTCTCGTCGAGCTCCATCTACGGCGGCACCTACAACCTCTTCAAGTACACGCTGGGCAAACTGGGTATCGAGACCACATTCGTCGAGAACCAGGACGACCCTGAGGAGTGGCGCCGCGCCGTCCGCCCGAACACGAAGCTGTTCTTCGCCGAGACGGTGGGCAACCCGAAGATCAACATCCTCGACATCGAGACCATCGCAGGCATCGCGCATGAGAACGACGTTCCGTTGATCGTCGACAACACCATCGCGACTCCGTACCTGATCCGTCCGTTCGAGCACGGTGCCGACATCGTGGTGCACTCCGCCACGAAGTTCCTCGGCGGCCACGGCACCACCATCGGCGGTGTGCTGGTCGACGGCGGAACCTTCGAGTGGTCGAAGCACGTCGACAGGTTCCCTGGCCTCACGGAGCCCGACGAGTCTTACCACGGAGTCAGCTACACGCAGGCCGTCGGCGATGGCCTCGCCTACATCATCAAGGCCCGCGTGCAACTGCTGCGCGACCTGGGCTCTGCCATCGCGCCGAACAGCGCCTGGCTGCTCATCCAGGGCATCGAGA
>DASZMW010000112.1:0-2403 GCA_035551735.1 Humibacter sp.
AACTGCCGCACGCACTCACCAGCAGTGCCGCAACCACGAACATCGCCCCCAGCGAGATACAACGAATGACCTTCGTACGACTCATACCCTCTCCTCTTCCTCTGTTGCCGATATTCGCTTCGCCGTCCCAGAGGCCTCTTCGCACTCACCGTGCTTGCGACGGGTGATCCTCGTGCAGAACCTACGAGTCGACCCAGGAGCGGAATATGTCTCGACGCTACGAACTCCTCGGGTTGCGATGGTCCCGGTGACGTTCCGGGAGCCCGCCCCACGCGGCGGGCGTCACCAGTCGGCTTCAGGTGATCAGGCGCCGTGCGACCTCGTCGAAGGAGGTCGGCTTTCGACCGAGGAGCATGCGCGTGACGTTGGTGTTGCCGATCAACCCGTGCTCGCTGTACTCCTCGCACATCGCGGCAAAGTCGCCCATCGCGGCGGCGATCCAGTCCGGCAGGTTGAGCTCCCAAGGCCGGACCGTCTCCGGAGTGGCATCGAGGCCGCGTAAGCCGGCCACGACGCTCAACATCTGGCGGCAGCTGACGGGCTCGTTGCCGACCAATTCATAGCTGCCGTAGAAGTGCGTGTCGTCCCGCAGCACGAGCGCCGTGACCTCGGCGATGTCGTCGAGGTCGATCACGGAGAACAGCGACTCGATGTCGAATGGCGCGCAGAGACGGCCCGGCGGTGACATCTGCTCGAACAGCAGCACCGTCTGTGCGTACATCGCCGGCTGCAGGATCGTCCAGGGGACGCCTCCAGCGCGCACCGCGGCCTCACCGACCGCCTTTCGGATGTGGTGGCGCATCGTCGGCGTGTGCGGATGCAGGACCGAATGGAGCACGACGTGCCCGATCCCGGCCGCTCGCGCAGCTGTCGTGGCGTTGGCGATGTAGATGTGCTCAGGGGTATATGACGGCGGCACGATCACCACGCGATCCGCGCCGGTGAGCGCCTGCGTCAGCTGCTCGATGCTCGTGTAGTCCGCGATCGCGACCTCGGCCGCGCCGGCGGCGCGAACCGCGTCGGCCTGCTCGCTGCGGCGCACGACGGCGCGCGGCGCGACACCGCTGGCACCGAGCGCCTTCAAGATCGCGAGGCCCGTTCGCCCGGCGGCGCCGACAACCGCGATTCGGTCATCACTCATGACTGCGCCGGGGGCGTCGCACGCCGGGGACCGGCGCCCTTCTGGCTGACCGTGTTGCGCAGGATGCCGATCCCCTCGGCCTCCAGCTCAACAGTGCATCCGGGGGTCAGCCAGCGGTCGAGTTCGACGCCACAGCCTTTCCCGATCGTGCCACTGCCGAGCAGGTCGCCGGGCCGCATCGTCTGGTCTCGGCTCGTCCATTCGATGATCTCCTCGAACGAGAACCGCATCTTGCCGAGCACGCCGCTGGACCAGACCTCACCATCGATCCGCGCCTGCAGCGGCGCGATGTCGCGCTCGAACTCGTCGGGTGTGGCGATGCACGGTCCGATCGAGGAGCCGAAGTCCTTCGAGACGCCCGCGCCGATGCCGATGCTCATCTCGCGCTTCTGGATGTCGCGAGCGCTCCAGTCGTTGTAGAGCGTGTAGCCGATGATGTGCCGGGGCGCAGCCGCGGCGCTGAGGTTGCGGCCGGGGGTCCCGATCACCGCGCACACCTCCAGCTCGTAGTCGAGCTTGTCCGTATAGGACGGCCACGGGATCGTGTCGTCGGGTCCGTAGATCTCGTCGACGTTGCCCTTGTAGTACGCCGGGATGTTGAACCACTCCTCGGGAACGCTCGGCAACATCCCCTTCGCAACGGCGTTGGCCATGTGCTCCTCGACCACCATGTAGTCCCGCAGCGAGTTGGGTCTGGGCAGCGGCGAGCAGAGCTGAATCTGATCGTTGGCAAACCGGATCGGGCGACCGCCGACCTCCTCGGCACCGGCAGTGAGGACGAAGTCGACCGCGGTGCGCGCCGCGTGGATTGCGGCATCGCCGCCCGCGACGAACGTCAGCAGGTCGTGCGTGAGTCGCTCCCCCGGGGCGGCCTCACCAGCCCGCTCCAGGTCGACCACGAAGTCGTCGAGCTGAACCCCGGCCCGCTGCTCAACTCCGCTTTCAGTTTGCCTGCGAAATGTCACGAGACGCATCGACGATCTCCTCCGGAGATGAGTGGAAGCAACGACGATGCCAGCAATCGTCACGGCGGCGTACGTCCCGCCACGACGAAAACGGGCGCAGGCGCTGATCGTCCGTGACCGTGGCACAGGGCTCAGGTCGGTCACTACTCTGCACGCATGCCAACCCCATCAGCTGAGCGCGTCGTCGGGGCGCACCTCGTAGGCAGCGTCCCCCTCTCCGACGCCGACGAAGTCTTTCGAACCTGCTCCGGGATCCTCGGAGATCGACTCGAGCGGATCCCCGACGGTGAGACCGGC
>DASZMW010000113.1:0-9983 GCA_035551735.1 Humibacter sp.
CACCGCGTGGACAACGGACAAGGATGGCATCCTGCTCGCACTGCTCGCCGCTGAAATCACGGCCGTCACCGGCAAGAGCCCTTCGCAGTTGTACCGAGAGCTCACCGAGCAGTTCGGCGACCCGGTGTACCAGCGAGTGGATGCCGCGGCCACGAAAGAACAGAAGGCCAAGCTCGGCAAGCTCGACGGCGACGCGATCGAGGCGACGGAGCTCGCTGGCGAGAAGATCGTCGCGAAGCTTTCGAAGGCCCCTGGCAACGATGCCCCGATCGGCGGCGTGAAGGTCGTCACCGAGAACGCCTGGTTCGCGGCCCGCCCCAGCGGCACGGAAGACGTCTACAAGATCTACGCGGAGTCGTTCCTCGGCGCCGACCACCTCAAGCAGGTGCAGGACGAGGCGAAGGCGATCGTAGACGCCGCGATCGCATAGCCGCAGCCCCGCCGCAGCCCCGCCCGTCGAGTAGCGCGCGGCGCAGCCGCACGCGTATCGAGACCCGCCACCGCTGTCTCACGGGCGGGTCTCGATACGCGTCACCCACGGCGGCGCTACTCGACCAACGGGGGGTGCGTCAGCTGACCTTCTTGCGGTAGATCGACGTGGCGAGGACGTACGCCACGACCAGGATTCCCACCAGCCACGCCAGCGCGATCCAGATGTCGCCGCTCACCGGCTGCCCGGTGAACAGGTCGCGGATCGAGTCCACGATCGGCGTCACCGGCTGGTACTGCGCGAACCACGCGACCGGCCCCGGCATGGACGCCGTCGGCACGAAGGCCGAACTGATGAACGGCAGAAAGATGAGCGGGTACGAGAACGCGCTCGCTCCGTCGACAGTCTTCGCCGTGAGCCCTGGAATGACGGCGAGCCAGGTCAGCGCCAGCGTGAACAGGATCAGGATGCCCGCGACGGCGAGCCAGTCCAGCACGCTCGCGCCGGTGCGGAACCCCATGATCAGGGCCACCACCACGACCACGACGATCGACACCAGGTTGGCGACGAGCGACGTGATCACGTGCGCCCAGAGCACCGACGACCTGGCGATCGGCATCGACTGGAACCTCTCGACGATGCCTCCCTGCATGTCCTGGAACAGCCGGAACGCTGTGTACGAGACACCGGATGCGACCGTGATGAGCAGGATGCCGGGGAGCAGGTAGCTGACGTACGAGACATCCGTGCCGGTGCTGATGGCGCCGCCCAGCACGTAGACGAAGAGCAGCATCAGTGCGATCGGCGTGATGCAGGTGGTGATGATCGTGTCGAGGCTGCGCGTGATGTGCTTCAGCGAGCGACCGGTGAGAACTGCGGCGTCACCGAAGAAGTGAGAGCTCGTGGTCATCGGAGCCCTGGTGGCGGTGATGGTGGTCATGATGCGTGTCCTTTCGTGGTTCGGTTGAGTGTCACGCGCCGACGATGGCGAAGAAGACGTCCTCGAGGCTGGGCTGCTTCTCGACGTACTCGACCTCGGCCGGGGGCAGTAGCTGCTTGAGTTCTGAGAGGGTGCCGTTGACGATGATCCGTCCCTTGTGCAGGATCGCGATCCGGTCGGCGAGCTGCTCGGCTTCGTCGAGCAACTGCGTGGTGAGCAGCACCGTCGTGCCGTGCGCCGCGAGCTCCTTGACGGCATCCCACACCTCGATGCGGGCCTCGGGGTCGAGTCCGGTCGTCGGCTCGTCGAGGAAGATCACCGGCGGGTTGCCGATGAGGCTCATCGCGATGTCGAGCCTGCGCCGCATGCCGCCCGAGTAGGTCGCCACCTTGCGGGCGCCGGCTTCGGTGAGCGAGAAGCGGTCGAGCAGTCCGTCCGCGATCGCTGCCGGGTTGTCGAGGTGCCGCAGCCGCGCCACGAGCACCAGGTTCTCCCTGCCAGACAGCACCTCGTCGACGGCAGCGAACTGCCCGGTGAGGCTGATGGATGCCCGCACGTCCGCCGCGTTCTCAGCGACGTCGTATCCGTTCACGGTCGCGGTGCCGCCGTCGGCGTGCAGCAGCGTCGAGAGGATGCGGATGGCGGTGGTCTTGCCCGCCCCGTTCGAGCCGAGCAGGGCGAAGATGGTGCCGGGTGCCACGTCGAAGTCGACGCCGCGCAGCACTTCGAGCTTCTTGTATGACTTCACCAGGCCCTGCACGTGGATCGCGGGACCCTGGGTTTGCGTTGCGTTCATGGTCTGTCCGTTCTGGATTTGCGGTGATGGATCGGTATCTGGTGGTGGTTAGACGCGCCGCTTTCGGGCGCGACGATCAGCGCCCACGTCCGGGCGTTCGTTGCGCGGTGCCACAGTCCCCTGAGCGAGCGAAGCGAGTGGAAGGGCCTCAGCCCATCGGCCGGCGAATCGTGATCGACGCGTAGTCCGCGTGCGCTGTGATGGCGACGGTGCGGTCATCCTGCACGGGAGCGGATGCCTGGTCCAGCTCGTTGCGCAGCACGCCGTGCCGAGATGCGATGTCGAGCCAGGCGGCCGTGCCTTCCGGCACTCCGACCTCGATCGAGCCGTAGCCGCCCTCGATCTTCACCTCTCCGGTGCCGACCCTGTCGATGCGCACCTCGCCGTGGGCGCATTTGATCTCGGCGGAGCCGTTCAGCTGCTCGATCGTGACGTCCCCGGTCGAGGACTTCACGTTCAGCGGACCTTCGACCTCGCCGAGGGTGGTGCGCCCCGTGGAGTTCTTGATCGTGCCTGCGCCCTCGAGCGTTCCGACCCGAATGGATCCTGCACCGTTCGTCACCTGCAGCGGTCCGCCGATGCGGCCCGCCTGAATCGAGCCGGCCCCCGAGTACAGGGTGGTCTTGCCTGCCTGTTCCACGCGGAGTTCGCCCGCGCCGGTGCGTACCTCGCATCCGTCGAGGATGCCGACGGTACTGAGGTTGCCTGCCCCGATCTTGCCTTCGAGGCTCGACCCGGTCGGCACCGTGATGTCGACCATGAGGTGCGGGCTGCCGCTGAACCACGTGTAGTAGCGCAGCGTGCGCGGGATGCGCACGCCGAGCACGCCGTCGACGAAGTCGACGACCACTTCGTCGAGCGCCCGCAGGTCGTCCTTCTTGGTCGGATCGTTCGGGGTGATCGAGACCGTCGTGGTTGTCGTCTCCGCCGCGGTGACCGTAACGGTGGCGCCGACGAGAAGGTCGAGGATGACCCGGATCGGATCCCGTGTGGTGTAGTCCGTGCTCATGATGGCGTCCCTCCGGATCGTCGAGGTTGTTGTTGTCATGTCGCTCACCGAACCCATCCGGTGACGCGCGTTCCGTGCGTCTCCTTCGCCGGCGGGCGGTTCGTCGTGGTGTCGAGGGTGGACGCGACGGCGCGCACCAACCAGGCGTTAACCGAGACCCCGGCTGCGGCGGCCGCCGCGTCGACGCGGCTCTTCAGCTCGTCGGGCAGTCGGAGGGTGGTGCGTGTGGTGGCACCCTCCTCGCCGTCTATCGCGATGGATGCCACAGGTGCCGATTGCGCCGACGTCGATGGCGCCTCCGACTCCGACCACTGCGGGGCAGGAGTGACGACGAATTCCGGCTCCCTGCCGCGCAGCCGCAGGTCGACCGAGCCGGGCGTGAGCTCCGTGCTGATCTCGCTGACGGCGGCGCCGAGCGCTTCGAGCAGCATGAGCCTGGCAGCGGCATCCAGCGCGGTGGTCAGGCGCTCTGCCGTCTCGCGCACCTCGTCGCCTCCCGCGGAAGCGGCAGCGGCCAGCTGGCGTTGCAGTTCGTCGACGTACGTTCCAAGTTCCATGACACCATGGTGACACCACATTGGTGTCATGTCAACTACGAGTTACAACGAAGTGACACCACGTGCGACGGGTCTCGATACGCGTCGCCTTCGGCGGCGCTACTCGACCGGCAGAGGGGTGGCGACTACTTCGAGGGGGTCGGGCTTGCCGTCGGCGGCAGCGCTACGTGCCAGAAGTGGCCGGACGCATGCGGATACAGCTTCGTGAGCACATAGTCGAGATCGCGGTACATGCTGTCGCGGTTGTGACCGGCCATCTTGATCTCCACGTGCTTCTTGCCGTCCACCGTGGTGTCGATCACCTTGCTCACGATCTCCACGTGGTCGAGCACACCGTTGTTCTCCCAGTCGAACATCACGATGTCGCCGACCGCGATCTTCGAGCGCTTGTTCAACGGGTACTCGGTCAGTCCGAGCGTCTTCGCATCGGCGCGGAAGTAGTCATCCATCGACGGCACGTACCCCCACGCAGGGCTCCAGTCGTCGGCGGCGTCATGGTTGTACCACTGGTCGGTCATCTTCCAGCCCCGTGCGATGAGTGTCTGGCTCACGAAGTTGGCGCAGTCGCCGCCCACCGGATTGAGGTCGCCGTAGACCTTGGTGTTGTAGTGATCCCAATGCGCCTTGGCATAGTCGAGCTGCTTCTGAATCGGCGCGGGCAGCGCGGGCGGCGAGGCCGTGCATCCGGCGAGCGTCAGCACCGCGAACATCGCGAAAACGGATGCCCACCGCCAGCGGATGCCCCGCCTCCGCTTCGACACTCCGGTTCGGCTCTGCGTGATCACGTCTTCGACGCTAGGGCAGCGCGCCTTGGCGATCGCCGAGCGAACCGCGCGCCCCCGCGAATGCCCAGCGGATTGAGAGTGCTGCGGGACCGGCACGGATGGTGGTCGCGAACCCGATGGCCTCCGCGTCAGCGGGTCAGATGCCAGAAGTGTCCGGTCGACCCGGGGTGCTCCGTGGTGATCGTGGTGTCGAGGTCGCGGAACGCGACGTCGTTGTTGTGGCTGGCGAGCGAGATCTTGTACTGACCGTCGACCTTCTCGATCTTGTCGACCACCTCGGTGTGGTCCGGCTCGGTGTCATCTCCCCAGAAGAAGATGCCGACGTCGCCGAGCCCGACCTTCGCGCGGTCCTCCTGGCTGAAGCTGAGCTTCTCGAGTCCGAGCGACTCGGCGTTGTCGGCGAAGTAGGTGTCCATCGACGGCACGTAACCCCACGGCGAGCCCCAGTCTGCTGCCGCGTTGTGGTTGTACCACTGGTCGGTCATGGTCCAGCCGCGGGCGATCAGGGTCTGGCTCACGAAGTTGGCGCAGTCGCCGCCCACCGGGTTCAGGTCGCCGTACTCGGCCGTGTTGTAGTTCGTCCAGTGCGCGAGTGCGTACTGCATCTGGGCACCGACACCTGCCGTCACGGCGTACGTCAGCGCCTGGGGCTTGCTCGCCAGCGTCGCACCCGTGCCGTCGAGCAGCGCAATGTCGACGGTCGCGGCCTGGTAGTTCGCCGCCGCGGGGGCGGCGACCACGACCTTGGTAGAGTTCGCCGATGTCACCGCGACCTTCGTGGTTCCGAACGCGACCTGCTTGACACCCTTCAGCCCGGTGCCCGTGATCGTCACCGGTTGCCCGATGACGGATGCCTGTGCTGGCGACACCGCCGCCACCGCGGGCTTCGCCGCAACGGGTGTCGTGGACGGCGTCGTTGAACCGCGAACGGCGTCGGCGGGAGCCGAGCATCCGGCGAGCAGCAGAGCGGATGCCGCACCCAGGCCCGCCAGCATCACCTGGCGCCGAGACGGCAGGTGGAGACCGGCATCCGATCGGGTCTGCACTCCGCGCGCGAACTCGTGCTGCGCGGCCTGATCTCGGCTCGTCGATTCATCGGGGGCGTAAGACATGACCACACCACGTTAGGTGACGAGTATTGGAATCTCCGGTGACGCGCGCATGGGGGCAGGCGTAACGGCGGATGTGGGCGCTCGCACGAGCATCCGTTCGCCCGGGGCGAACTCTGCGGCCCGTCTTGCCGGATAGTTCGACGGCGGAACCATGCGGGTGTAAATTTGCAGTCTCCGCAATTTTTTCTTCATCAGCCAACGACGGCGGAATTCAAGTCGTTCGGCCTGTCTCCGCTCTCATTCATTTCAGAACTTCGGGGATCCATGTCAGAAGCCGCCACGCCCGCGTCGGCGCAATCCGCGCCCAGAGCTCCCATCATGTCCCACCGGCAGATCCTCTTCGTGATCTTCGGACTGATGGCGGGCATGTTCCTTTCCGCACTCGACCAGACTGTCGTCGGTACCGCCATCCGCACCATCGGCGACGACCTGCACGGCCTCAGCCAACAGGCCTGGGTGACAACGGCCTACCTGATCGTCTCGACGATTGCGACACCGATCTACGGCAAGCTCTCCGACATCTTCGGCCGTCGCCCGCTGTTCATCATCGCGATCGTCATCTTCGTCGTCGGCTCGATCCTGTCCTCGTTCTCGACGTCGATGATCGAACTGGCCGCCTTCCGCGCCATCCAGGGTTTGGGCGCCGGCGGTTTGATGTCGATGCCGCTGGCGATCATGGGCGACATCCTCGCTCCTCGCGAGCGTGCCAAATACCAGGGGTACTTCCTTGCCGTCTTCGGCGTCTCGAGCGTGCTCGGCCCGCTGATCGGCGGCCTGTTCGCCGGCGCGAACCAGATTCTCTGGATCGCCGGCTGGCGTTGGGTGTTCCTCATCAACGTGCCGATCGGCGTCATCGCGCTCATCATCGTGCTGCGCTTCCTGCACATCCCGCACAACAGCCACGGCCGAGTGCGCATCGACTGGTGGGGCGCCGCGTTCGTCATCCTGTCGCTGGCACCCCTCCTGCTCGTCGCCGAGCAGGGTCGCGACTGGGGTTGGAGCAGCGTGGCGTCGATCAGCTGCTTCGTGATCGGCGGCGTCGGGATCGTGGCGTTCATCATCGCCGAGATGCTGATGAAGGATGACGCGCTCATCCCGCTCAAGCTGTTCCGTTCGTCCACGTTCTCGATGGCCACCGTCATCGGTGTGCTCGTCGGCTTCGGCATGTTCGGCGCGATGCTGACCCTGCCGCTGTACCTGCAGCTGGTTCTTGGGGCGAGCCCGACCGAGAGCGGTCTGCAGTTGCTCCCGATGATTCTGGGGTTGATGATCGCCTCGATCGCGAGCGGCCAGTTGATCGCCCGCACAGGCCACTACCGGCAGTTCCCGATCATCGGAACTGCCATGCTCGCCGGCGGGTTCTTCTGGCTGACGTTCCTGAAGTACGACGGCTCGTACTGGTTCATCGCCGGCGCCATGCTCCTCATCGGTCTCGGCTTGGGCCAGCTGATGCAGACCCTGACCATCGCGAGCCAGAACTCGGTGGGCCTGCGAGACATGGGTGTCGCCACCAGTGCGTCGACGTTCTTCCGTCAGATCGGTGGAACGCTCGGCACCGCGGTGCTCATCTCGCTGCTGTTCGCTGCGATGCCGTCGAACATCCAGTCCTCGCTGAGCGACAAGCCGACCCTGACCGCGGCGTTGAATGCTGCGTTCGACCCGACCGTGGCGAAGGCCCCCGAGAACAAGGGGATCATGGGCACGATCTACAACCCGATCGTGAACAACGTGACCAAACAGACCACCGCGCAGGCACAGGGCGTGGTCGACAAGGCGACGGCTGCCGCCAAGGCGGCCGTCGACAAGCAGGTTGCGGCGGGTCTGATCCCGGCTGACGCTCAGGCTGCTGCGGAGGCACAGGCCGAGCAGCAGGCGCAGCAGGCAGCGGCCACCGCCATCCAGAAGCAGATTCCCGTCGCACGGGTGGCCTCGGACGGAACTGTGACGCTCGACTTCACGAACGCATCCCAGCGCAGTGACTTCGTCGACGGCATCGAGCCGACGCTGCAGAAGCAGCTCGCGAAGTCCGGCAGCACGTCGAGTGTCAACAGCAACGCGATCAACGACACGTCGTTCCTCCAGGGCGCCGACCCGCGGCTGTCGAAGCCGTTCCTGGTCGGGTTCAACGCCTCAGCGGTGATGGTCTACTGGGTCGCGATGTTCGTGGTGCTGCTGGCGTTCATCCTGTCGCTGTTCTTCAAGACGCCGCCGCTGCGTGCGAAGTCGGCACTCGAGGAGGCCGCGGATGACGAGGCGACGCTCGCCAAGGTGGCAGCCGTCGAGACGGGTTCGCTCGCTCTCCCCGACGTGGCCGCCGACGACGATCTGGTGACCGCCACCGACCTGCCGACGGGCCACGGACGGCGTGCCGTCGGTGTCGACGACGCCGCTGGGGCGCACCCGCACCACGCGCCGCGCCACAACGGTGGATCGGGCGAGGTCGCCACTCCCTGACCGGAGCGATAGCAACGCGGATGCCGCGGCCACGGGTTCATCCCGGGCCGCGGCATCCTTCGTTGTGCAGGACAGGTCCCTTTCGTCGGCAGAAATGAGCGCGCTCTCACGGAGAGTCGCCTTACCGCCGGAATCGCGGTAGGTTCGCACAGGCGGGAAGGGACTTTCATGAGCGTGAAAGCGCAGGCACAGGCGCCGACGCTGGAGATGGTGGCAGCTCGAGCGGGGGTTTCGCGAGCCACGGTTTCACGCGTCGTCAACGGCTCGCCCAAGGTGAAGCCGGAACTCATCTCCGCTGTCAACGAGGCGATCGCCGAGCTCAATTACGTTCCGAATCGCGCTGCGCGCATGCTCGCGAGTCGCCGCACGGAGTCGATTGCGCTCGTCATTCCCGAGTCGACTTCCCGGGTGTTCACGGACCCGTTCTTCGCCTCGATCATTCAGGGCGTCGCGATGCATCTAGCGACCACCGACTACACCCTCGGCATCGTCGTCGCGTCGGAGGCGAACCCCGACAAGACCCGCCGCTACCTCACCGGCGGCAACATCGACGGTGCGCTCGTCGTCTCGCACCACTCCGGTGACCACTCGTATGCCCGACTGGGAAGGTCCGTTCCCGTGGTGTTCGGGGGCCGGCCGCTGCACGCGGAAGACAACGACAGCGTGTTCGTCGACGTCGACAACATCTCGGGGTCGATGACCGCCACACGTCATCTGATCGAACGGGGACGACGCAACATCGCCACCATCGCCGGACCGGCCGACATGCCTGCCGGTTTCGATCGCGAGCTCGGATGGCGGCGGGCCATGGACGAGGCCGGATTCGACACCTCACTGATCGAGTGGGGCGACTTCTCACCGGCGTCCGGCGCCATGGCGATGCGTCGCCTTCTCGCGAGGAACACTCCGATCGACGCCGTCTTCGCCGCGAACGATCAGATGGCGCTCGGCGCCTACGCCGTCATCGCCGAGAACGGTCTGAGCATCCCCCACGACATCGCGGTGGTGGGATACGACGACGACGCCCTCGGTTCGGCGGCCTCGCCGGCGCTCACCACCATGCACCAGTCGGCGAACGAGCTGGGCGCAGTGATGGCGAGCACGCTGGTGAAGAGCATCGAGGGCGAGACCGTGGAGCATCAGACCATCCTGCAGACGCGCCTCATCGTGCGCGGCTCGAGCTGAGCCCGGTGGTCGAGTAGTACCCCGCACCCCCGCCCCGCTGATCGAGTAGCGCGCCGAAGGCACGCGTATCGAGATCGCATTCGGTCTCGATACGCGTCACCTCCGGCGGCGCTACTCGACCACCGGGGCTCAGCAGAAGGCGACGTCGGGCATCCGTGCGAAGCGCGTTCGCATGACGGTGATGGCGTCGGGGTTGCTGTCGACGAGCACGAAGCGGCGGTCGAGAGCCGCCGCGACCGCTCCTGTCGTCCCACTGCCTGCGAAGAAGTCCAGCACCCAGTCGCCGGGACGAGAGGATGCCTGCACCATGCGCCGAACCACCCCCTCCGGCTTCTGCGTCGGGTAGCCCGTCTTCTCGCGACCGGTCGTCGTCACGATGGTGTGCCACCAGACATCCGTCGGCAGCTTTCCTCTCGATGCCTTCTCGGGCGTGACGAGGCCTGGCGCCATGTAGGGCTCGCGGTCGACGGCATCCGAGTCGAAGTGATAGGTGCGCGGATTCTTCACATAGACCAGGATCGTGTCGTGCTTGGCCGGCCAGCGCCGCTTCGCCTTCGCGCCGTAGTCGTATGCCCAGATGATCTCGTTGAGGAACGACTCGCGGCCGAACAACGCGTCGAGCAGCACCTTGGCGTAGTGCGCCTCTCGGTAGTCGAGGTGCAGGTAGAGGGTGCCGTCGTCGGCGAGGAGGCGCCACGCCTCGATGATCCGCGGC
>DASZMW010000114.1:0-11184 GCA_035551735.1 Humibacter sp.
ATCGCCGAGCCACCCTGCTATTCGCGTGAATACGATGCATGCTCGGCGATACGGTGCCGGGTCGACGTCTGCGGGTGAGGTGGGGTCACCTCGAGCGCGTCAGTGCTCGATCTCCGCCACCCTCAGCAGGATCACGTCGTCGAGCACGTCGACCGGGATCGGCTTCTCGGCGCTGAAGCGGATCGCCCCGCTCGAGAGCGAGAAGCCATCGAGCCGATCGGCCACCGCTCCGACCACCTTGCCGCTGAACGGATAGATCGCCAGGTGGTTCTTCGTCTGCATCGCCGCGATCAGTCCCTTGTCGCGGTGCAGAAGCGCCGGCATCCCGTAACTGCGGCCCTCGACGGCGTCGGGCACGAGTTCGAGCGCCCGGCTGCGGATGCCGTCGAACAGCTCGCGCACCTCCGGCGGCAACGTCGCGTAGTAGTCGGTGACCTCCCCCATGTCTCCGTTTCTACTCGCCTCGCGCATGCAAAGCGAGGGGCGGCCCTCGATTCGGACCGCCCCTCACCGGGTCAGACGTGCTCGATCAGTGTCTGCCCTGGGCCACCCCGTGCGCTATGCCGAACGAGAGTGCACCCAGCCCCGTCACGTCGTCGTAGCCCTTGGTGACCGTGAGCGACGTGTCGCTGTTGAGCGTGATCAGGTAGGAGTTGTGGCTCACCTGACCGGTGTACGCCACCGCCAGCGGACCAGCAGGCGGCTTCACATCGCGGAACGTCGACGGAGACACGCGGTAGAGCGCGTACAGCGTCGGGTTTGCGAATCCGATCGTCGAGTGCGTGAGCTGTTGCGCCAGCGCCATCTGCGCCGCCGTCAACGGCGACGCCAGCGACGTTCCGCCGTACGTCTCGTTCACGTACGCGCCGGTCTCCAGGGTCGTGTCGTCGACGATCGGACTCAAGCCGATCTCGAAACCCGTGTACGGATCGGCGAGCGCCGACACGTCGGGCGAGACGCGCATCCCCTTGGCCAGCGAGTTCGGAACGACACCCGCCTGGTACCAGGGCTGCTTGCTGATGGCGCTCACGCCACCACCCGCCCCGCCGGCAAAGATGCTGCCGGGGATCGGGTCGGCGTACGAGAGGTTGCCGGAGGCATCCGTCAGGATCTGATCGAGCTGGTCGCCCCAACCGACCTCGGTGACGAGCTTGCCGTTCTTGTCGACGCCGATCGATGTGCCGCCGACCGAGGTGACGTACGGCGAGGATGCCGGCCAGTCCGGAGACGCGTACCCGAGGTTCGCGACCTCGTCACCGTTGTCACCACTCGAGTAGTACAGCCCGATGCCCTCGCCCGCTGCCTGCAGGTGGAGGTTCTCCTGTCCAGCGAGCACGTCGGCCGGAACGTCTTCTCCGATGTCACCCCAGCTGTTGCTCACGATGTTCGCGAGCTTCTTGTCCAGGATCGTCGACGTGGCCAGATCGAGACCACCCTCGCAGTTGTCACCGCCCACGTAGAGGATGTTCGCCTTCGGTGCCACGGCGTGCACGGCTTCGACGTCCAAGGTCTGCTCGCTCTGCCATCCGCTCGGCTCCTGGCAGAGGTCTTGGTCGGTGAACTGGTCAGCGCTCGGAACGATCTGCGAGTACTGGTTGCGCGTGAGCGACGGCTCGCCGTTCTGCGCCGAGTACTGGTTCACGTCACTGACGATCGAAGGCGAGGCATAGGCATCCGTGATGGCGACCGTCTGTCCCGACCCGTTGACACCGAGCTTCGACCAAGTGTCGAGACCGTAGCCCGAGCGGATCTGCTTCGGCGTGTACCCGCAGATGTTCGTCGGGTACTGCGTCTGGCCGTTGTAGGCGGCGGGAACGGTCACGCTCTTCTGCGCCCAGTAGGTCGAACACGGCGCATTGAATGCGGGCGTCGTCGACGGCGTGGCCATGCGCTCCTTCGGCGTGGTCGGGCCAGTGGCCGACGGGATGTCGCCCTGCTGAATCGAATCCGGCCTCGTCAGGGTGCGCGACTGGTCGACGCTCACGGCGCTCACGCTCGAACCCACCGACTGAGGAAGAACCGGTGCGGACGACGGGGCGACGAGCTGCCGCCCGGCGTGGCTGTAGGTGTGCAGCGATGTGGAGAACGCCGCTCCCACCTGGTCGGGAGTACCGCGGAAGACGACGTACTCGCGACTCGAGGGTGTTCCGGTGACGGTGAGTCCCTGCGCCTTCACGTAGGCGACGACGGCGTTGTAAGTACGCTGTGTCGGCGAGAAGCGGCTGATCCACTGCTGCGGCGTCAGCCATCGGCGGTACTGCGGATTGCCGGGAGTGGAGACCGCCTTGGCGAGGCTGACCGCGCCCTGCGGGTCCTTCAGATTGAGGTAGAGCTCGCCTTCGACTGTGGTGTCTGCGGCTGGTGTTCCGGTGTCGTTCGCACTGGTCGCCCAGTTCGGCACCGACCCCGTGTAGTCGACGCTCTGCGCGGCGTTCGCCGCGCCCATACCCGTGAGTGATAGCGCAGCGATACTGACGCCTGCGGCCAGAATCGCCATCGTCCGCCTTGTGAGCGGGCGACGGGCTTTTCGTGTCGTCATCCCATTCCCTTCGAATCGGTCGCGCGCCCCCCTATGGCGCACGTGATTCGGACACTATGCCCCCGCATACGTCCCCCACAAGAGGCACAACAACGAAGGAACGGAAGCTGAACGTTCTTCCCGACTTCGACGGCCGGATCGACTGCCAGGGGACACGACGAAGGCCCCGCCGGATCAACCGACGGGGCCTTCGAAAGTGGGATGCCTAAATGGCGTTCACATCGAGCGGGATGCCGGGGCCGAACGTGGTCGACACGGCGCCCTTCTGGATGTAGCGACCCTTGGAGGCGGACGGCTTGAGCCGCATGACCTCTTCGAGCGCAGCGTTGATGTTCTCCGAAAGCTGCTCAGGCGTGAACCCTGCCTTGCCGACGACGAAGTGCACGTTGGAGTGCTTGTCGACGCGGAACTCGATCTTTCCGCCCTTGATGTCGGACACGGCCTTCGCCACGTCCGGTGTCACGGTGCCGGTCTTCGGGTTGGGCATGAGACCACGGGGGCCGAGCACCTTTCCGAGACGGCCGACCTTGCCCATCAGCTCCGGGGTGGAGACCGCGGAGTCGAAATCGGTCCAGCCACCTGCGACGCGCTCGATGAGCTCGTCGCCGCCAACCTCGTCGGCACCGGCTGCGATCGCGGCCTCGGCCGCTGCACCGGTGGCGAACACCACGACGCGGGCGGTCTTGCCCGTGCCGTGCGGCAGGATGACGGTGCCACGCACCATCTGGTCGGCCTTGCGAGGGTCGACACCCAGTTTGAGAGCGACCTCGACGGTGGAGTTGAACTTCGACGACCCGGTCTCGCGCGCGAGCGCGACGGCCTCGTCGGGGGTGTAGAACTTGCCGTCTTCGATCTTGGCGGCGGAGGCCCGGTAGGCCTTGGACTTTTGTGCCATGGTTCTGACCTACCTTTCTTTACTCGACCGTGATGCCCATGGAGCGGGCGGTGCCAGCGATGATCTTGGATGCGGCATCCAGATCATTCGCGTTCAGGTCGACCAGTTTCTGCTCGGCGATTTCGCGCACCTGCGCCGCGGTCAGCTTGCCGACCTTGGTGGTGTGCGGAACCCCGGAACCCTTGGCCACGCCTGCGGCCTTCTTGATGAGCTCTGCCGCCGGAGGGGTCTTGAGGATGAACGTGAACGAACGATCCTCGTAGACGGTGATCTCCACCGGGACGACGTTGCCGCGCTGCGACTCGGTCGCCGCGTTGTACGCCTTGCAGAACTCCATGATGTTGACGCCGTGCTGTCCCAGCGCCGGGCCGATCGGCGGGGCGGGGTTGGCGGCGCCGGCCTTGATCTGAAGCTTGATCAGACCTGTGACCTTCTTCTTCGGTGCCATCGATTTTCCTTTCCTCGAGGCGGATGCCGTTGCATCCCCTCTCCCACGAACCTCGGGCTGTCCGAGACGTGGTGAATCTGTGCACTTGCACAAACCACACAATGATACCCGATGCGGATGCGCGGCCTTGCCAGGTCCCGGCCCTGTGCGTTCGGCCGTCCGCAGCCGGCCGTCCGCAGACCGATCGCCCGGCCGCATGCCACGGCCATCGTCGAATCGCCACACTCGCATGCACCCAGGCACCTGCCGCAACACGTTTTCAGGAACTCCGGCGAGGCACCGACACAGTCTGGATGCCTCACAGCATGTCCTGAAAACGAGTTGCGCTGAGCACCTCGGGCGCACCGTGTCTCGAAGCGGGCTGCGAAGGACGAGGGAAAAGTCGAAGGCGAAAGGGGCCGCCCACCCGAGGTGGACGGCCCCTTTCGAAGAGTCGCTACTGCTTGTTGACCTGGTCGAAGCTGAGCTCGACCGGCGTCTCGCGCTCGAACAGGGAGACGAGGACTGTGAGCTTGCCGCTCTCCGGCTTGATCTCGCTGATCGAACCGGGCAGGCCCGCGAACGAGCCTTCCTTGATCGTGATGGTCTCGCCGATCTCGAAGTCCACCTCGATGGGGGCGACACGCGTTGCCGCCTTCGCACCCTTGCCGGATGCTGCCTTGCCGGTGGCGACCGGCTCGACCTGCACGAGCGACTTGAGCATGTTGAACGCTTCGTCGAAGCGCAGGGGCGTCGGGTTGTGCGCGTTGCCGACGAACCCGGTGACACCAGGTGTGTGACGTACAACGGACCAGCTGTCTTCGTTGAGGTCCATGCGCACCAGCACGTAGCCGGGGATGCGCACACGGTTGACCATCTTGCGCTGGCCGTTCTTGATCTCGACGACGTCTTCCATCGGCACCTCGACCTGGTAGATGTAATCTTCCATGCCCATGGTGTTGGTGCGGTTGGCGAGGTTCTGCTTCACCCGACGCTCGAAGCCTGCGTAGGAGTGGATGACGTACCACTTGCCCGGCAGGTAGCGCAGTTCGCGCTTGAACTCGTCGTAGGGGTCGACCTCGGTCTCTTCCTCGTCGTCACCCTCTGAGGCTGACTCGTCAGAAGCCGACTCCTCAGACTCGGACTCGTCGGACGCAGACTCGTCGGAGTCGGACTCTCCGTCCACCTCTTCTTCGTCTTCGATCGCCTCGAAAGCCGCCTCGGCCTCATCGACGTCGTCGACCTCCAGTGCGTCGTCCACCGCGGCATCGGCCTCGGGGTCGGCGGTCTCTGCGATCGCGTCGAGCACGGCATCCAGATCGATGTCGTTCCCGTCGGCGTCGGTCACGTGCAGGGCCTCGCGCTCGGCGGCATCCGACGACTGCTCCTCGGCAGCGAGTTGGTTGCCCTCCTGCGCCTCGTCGTCTCCGGCAGCCTGCTCAGCAGCGGTCGCCCAGTCGACGTCATCGCGCTCTCGTTCAGACACTTGCTGTTACCAATCCATTCCTGTTGTTGCGCGTAAGGCACGCGCCGCCGATTCATCCAGGCCTCTTCGCCCCCGCGGCCTGTTCGGTGTCAGGACCCCGGGGTACCGAAGACGAGGATCACCAACCAGCTGAACAGCTGGTCCAGACCGTAGACGATCGCCATCATGATGATCACGAAGACCAACACCACGCCCGTGTAACTCAGCAGTTCCCCGCGCGTGGGTGTGACGACCTTCTTCAGTTCCGCGAAGACCTGCCGGATGAACAAGGCGATCCGAGAGAAGGGGTTGCGTTTGGCTGCCCGCTCCTTCTTGGCGTTGGCGACGACATCCTCGCTCGGTTCGTCGATAACTTTCCGCGCCACCTCACACCTTTCGTGGGTCGGAGCCAGAGCACCGACTTGCAGGGCGGACAGGACTTGAACCTGCAACCTGCGGTTTTGGAGACCGCTGCTCTACCAATTGAGCCACCGCCCTTCGGGAAGAAATCACACGACTCTATCCCGGAAGACTGCCTTATTCGCCGGGAGTTCTGAGCCGTGGTGCGCAAGCCCGTCACGACCACGCAAATGGGCGCAGAAAAGCTTGGCTGACTTCAACAACCTCGGTCAAGTGTAGGCGAGCGACACCCAGGGCGCAAAGCGAGCCACTCGCGATCGCCCTACAGCAGGCGGCGGGCCAACGCCCACGCCGTGAGCTCGTGGCGCGACGACAGCTGCAGCTTGCGCAGCACGGCGGAGACGTGGGTCTCGACGGTCTTGACCGAGATGTAGAGCTCGGTCGCGACCTCTTTGTAGGCGTATCCGCGCGCGATGAGACGCATCACTTCGCGCTCCCGACCCGTGAGGCGATCGAGCTCGTCGACGCTCTCGGCCTGCTCTCCGGATGCCGCGCCGAAGGCATCCAGCACGAACCCTGCCAGTCTCGGAGAGAAGACCGCGTCACCGCCGGCGACGGCGAGCACCGCCTTGGTCACGTCGCTGCCTGAGCTGCCCTTCGTGATGTAGCCGCGGGCGCCGGCGCGGATGACCGCCACCACGTCCTCCGCCGAATCCGAGACGCTCAGCGCAAGGAAGCGCGTGCCAGCAGTCGACCCTGCGCACCGGCGAACGACCTCGGCACCCCCGCCGCCTGCACCGCCGGGAAGGTGCACGTCGAGAAGTACGACGTCGGGATGCAGGGAGGTGACGGCCTCGACGGCGGAGTCGACGGCATCCGCTTCACCGAGCACCCGGACGCCCTCACCCAGGTCAGCGCGCAGCCCTGAGCGGAAGATCGAGTGGTCGTCCACGATCACGACGGTGATGTCGGATTCACTCACGCCTCATCCCCTCCTCGTTCGAAGTGCACCCGCACCTCTGTGCCCTCGCCGCCTGCCCCCGGCCCGACGGAGGCCGTGCCTCCCGCACGGCGCATGCGGCCCACGATCGACTCTCGCACGCCCATGCGGTCGCCGGGTACCGTCTCGAGGTCGAATCCGGGCCCTCTGTCGCGCACGAAGACGTCGACGGATGCCTCACTCCCCTCGACGTAGACGCTCACGTCGCCCCCAGCGTGGCGTGCTGCGTTGAGCATCGCTTCGCGCGAGGCCGAAGCCACCTCGCCGGTCGACCGCTCGCCCGTCACTCCGACCACGACGACGTCGAACCGCACCGCGTAGTCGAGCTCGAGTGCGGCCGCCGTCTCGCGAAGGTCGCTGATCAGATCGTTGTCCTCGCGACGCTCGCCCGAGTACAGCCATTCCCGCAGCTCGCGCTCCTGCGCTCGCGCGAGCCTGGCGACCTCGCTGGATGCCCCGGCCCGCGTCTGGATCAGCGCGAGCGTCTGCAGCACGGAGTCGTGCAGGTGTGCCGCCATCTCGGCGCGCTCCTCCTCACGCACCCGTTTCGTGCGCTCCGCGATCAGTTCTCGCCAGAGCCGCAGTGCCCACGGGCCCGCCAGCACGGCAACGCCTGCGAGCAGGGCGATCACGAAGAGCACCCACGCCCATCCGGGTGCACCGCTCCCCCACACGAGCGGGCCGAGGATTCCCACCGCCACCAGCACGATGCCGCTCGAGATCCGCAGCCAGCGAGCGGTCGTCTCGCTGCGCGGCGCCGCCGCGTCGACCAGCTGATCCCACAGCACGGAGCCGGCACCGCACACGACAGCGCCAACGATGACCGGCACCAGGCTCCCCGAGGCCACCACCCCAGAGCGGAAGCCGAGTCCGAGCGTGAACACGAGCAGACCGAAGAACACGGCAGCTCCGAACAGCAGCCACGGCACGGGGACCCGGCGATGCACGACGCCGAGTGTGTCTGGCTCCGACGGCTCGAGCGGCGTCATCGCCCATAGCCAGGCATAAAGCAGGATGCCCGCCCCGCCGCACAACGCGAGCCCGACGGCCAGCCATCTGGTCGCCTCGACACTCCAGCCGAGGTGACGCGCCATCGCGGCGCACACCCCGCCGAGCACGCAGTCGCGCGGGCGCAGCAACGGCGGTCGCTGCACGGGCGGCGACATCGGCGGCCGCCTGGGCGCGCGGGCGGAAGAGGACGGCATACAGGCATCCAATCATCAGCCCGCGCACCCCTGACCATCGGGCGGAACATCTCAGGGATCGATCAGGGCGATCCCCCATCGCGGAGGCGGCAGTGACTCGGGCACGATCGAGACATGCCTGAAGACGCCACACAGACGCCCCGCCCGCCGGAATACGGTTCAGCCACCCCCGGCGCCACACCCGGCGCCACACTGGGCGCGACCCCCAGCGGTGCATCCGCCGGTTCCGCCCGCTTCTTCGGCTGGCTCCGCAGTCTGGGCGTCGTGCGCCAGAACGGCTGGGCCGGCGGGGTCTGCGGCGGAGTCGCCGCCAGGCTCGGCATCGACCCGATCATCGTGCGCGGCATCGCCGTCGTCATCGCCATCCTCGGCGGCCCCGCATTCCTGGTGTACGCGGCGGCATGGCTGCTGCTTCCTGACGTGAGCGGAGACATCCACCTCGAGCGACTGATCAAGGGGCACTTCGAGCCGGCGATGATCGGCATCATCGTGCTCGCGCTGTTCTCGTTCCTCCCGTTCGCGCAGGGCTTCTGGTGGGCGGGGGCGCAGTTCTGGGGTGGCTTGTCGTGGTTCGCCTCCGTCGGTCGAGTGCTGTGGTCGCTGCTGATCATCGGACTCATCGTGGCGTTCGTGATCTGGGCAGCACGCAGCGGGCGCATCACGTCCGTGACGCCTGCGGCATCCGCTGCACCGACCTATCCCCCTTCTACCTATCCCTCCCCCACCACGCAGACTTCACCGACGGATGCCGGTGGCGGCGCCGCGCATTCGGCTTCCGCGAGCGCCGCCCCGGCATCGACTCTCCCCGACCCTTCCACTGGCGGTGACGCATCCTCCACCGCCCCGTCGGCAGAGCAGGCGACATCTGCCACGGCAATGCCTGGAGCGGCAGGGCAGCCGGGCGGCGATCAGGATGCCGTCGCAGACTGGCGGGCGCGACAGGATGCCTGGCGCACGGAGTACGCGGCCTGGAACGCCCAGCAGGCCGACGCCCGAGCGATCAAGCAGCAGCGCACCGCCGAGATCCGCGCTCAGGCGCAGGCCCTCGCAGCGGAGTCTGAACGGGCGCGTCGAGAGCGCAGAGCCGCGAATCCGCGCACGAGTGCCGCCTACGTCGGTATCGCGCTTGGACTCGCGCTCGTGCTGGGCGGAGTCGGCTCGGCCGTAGTGCTCGGTTCGAGCGCATCCGACTACTCCATACCGATCGGACTTGCGGTCGCCACCGCGGTCATCGGTGGATCGATCGTGCTGGCCGGAGTTCTTCGCCGCCGGAGCGGGTTCCTCGGGTTCGTCTCGATCGTGCTGATCGTGGCCTGCCTGGTGACCGTGCTTCCGCCCCGCGGGAGAGACCTCGTGCTCCTGTACACGTATTACCAGGACCCATCGGCGGTCTCGATCTACCAGCCTCTCGGTTCAACTCGCGTCAGCTTCGACGACGCTGCGGCGAGCGGGCACGTCGACATCTCTCAGGGCGTCGGCTCCACCGAGATCGATCTCGTCGAGGGTCTCTCGGCACGAGTCGTCATCACACAGCACGCCGGTCGCAGCTCCGTGAATGCCGACCGCATGGATGCAGAGGGCAACTCCGAGGTCGTCTCACCGTCGGTCGCGACGAACGGAGACGAGAGGATCTCCACGTTCGTGATCGGCAACGGACAGCCGACGGTGACGATCGAGGTCGACCAGAGTGTCGGATCCGTCTACGTGGCGCAGAGGGAGTCCCTGTGAGCGACACTCCGACAACGCCTGACGCGCAGCACCCCGATCCGCAGAAGAGCGAGGACTCGACCATGACACCCGAGAGCGACACCGCACCCACCGAACGCATCTCCGACACGATCCCCACCGAACGCATCGACGACGCCGCCGCCGCGCAGCCGGAGGATGCGACTTCGACCCTCCACATCGACGAGCCGCCGCTCGCAGACCGCTACGCGGCGACCGCGACGGGCGGGGTCCGGCCGCGCATCCGCTCCGGGGCGATCGCGTGGGGCGTCATCGTGCTGGCGTTCGCGGCCGCGGTGATGATCGTCACCGCCGTGCCCGGCAATGCTGCAGCGTTCGCCGCGTGGACGGCATCGCTGACTCCCGTGGCGATCGGCGTGCTCGTCGTCGTCGCGATCGGCGTGCTCGTGCTGCTCTTCGCCAGTCTCTCGGCCATCCGCCGAGCCCAACGTCGGTCAGCCGCGCGCGGCTGACCAGCCATCCCGCCGGCCGTCTTGGCTAGAGGTCCAGCCCCACCAGCACGGGCTCCGGCCGTAGCAGCACGCCGAACTCGGCCTGCACCCGTCCCTGCACGTACGACGCCAGCTGCGCCACGTCGAGCGCGGATGCCCCACCCCGGTTCGTGATCGCCAGCGTGTGCTTGCTCGAGATGGCGGCACCCGATCCCGGCAGCGCGAACCCGCGCCGGATACCGGAGTGCTCGATCAGCCACGCAGCACTGAGCTTCACACCGGGTCCTGTCGACTCGGCCTGCACCCGGTGTCTCTCGCGGTCCACGGCGGCCTCGGCCAGCATCCCGACCGCAACGCTCTGCTCGGCGAGAGCGGCGTCGAGAGGTGCGACGAGGTCGGGCTCGTCGGGCACGAGTGGCCACCTCGGCATGTCGGCCGGCAGGGTATGCGCGAAATGCGTCGACACGATCGGGTTGGTGAAGAACGAGCCTGCGCTGACCGAGTCGGGGTCGTCGGGATCGAGCACCATGCCCTTCGACGCCCGTAGCGACAGCACGGTGCGCCGCAACTCACCGAGCGTGACCCTCGTTCCGACGTCGACCGCGAGCGCGTTCGCGAGCTGTCCGTAGGCGATGGGCTCGCTCAGTGCTGCGCCGACATCCTGCCGCTGCGCCAGCTCGAGCTCGACGGCGACGACGACGCCCTGCAGACCGCGCTTGAGCAGGGAGGTGCGATAGCCGAGTTCGAGCTCCGCCGCCGTCATCCTGCGCACGTCGCCGGTCGCCGCGTCGAGAAAGTCGACGGCGACGAGAACGGACGAGAGCTCCTGCCCGTACGCGCCGATGTTCTGCACGGGTGCAGCGCCGACACTGCCAGGGATGCCCGACAGCGCCTCGATCCCGGCCCACCTCTTGCGCACGGCCAGCGCCACGAGCCCGTCCCAGGGCTCTCCCGCCTGCACGCGCAGTCGAACGGCATCCGGACTCCCGATGCGTTCGCCGCCCTCGATCCGCTCGACACCGTGGGTGGCGACCTGGATGACGGTGCCGTCGAACCCGTCGTCGCTGACGATCGTGTTCGAGCCGCCGCCGAGCAGCAGCACGTCGTCGTCGCCCG
>DASZMW010000115.1:0-7047 GCA_035551735.1 Humibacter sp.
CCGTTGTCGAACTGTCGCGGCTCGCCGCCGAGTGCAGGCACAAGATCGTCGGTGTGTTCGACCGCGACGTCGACGGTGGTCGATGGCACGTCGATGCCCGCGGTGGGCGAACCGAAGGTGATGAGGGCCGGCACGTGGTACTGCCCCGACGTGGCGATGCTCGTGGCCACGATGCCGCCCTGCGAGTACCCGACCGGGATCACCGTGTCGCCTTGCTGCACGCCCGCCTGCTGCATGGCGAGTTCCGTCGCGCGAAGTGAGGCGGGGTCGAGTCCTGCCACGCCGTTCAAGTCACTTGTGAGGTCGAATGGTTCGTCACCGGCGATCGCGCTCGTGTCGACGGTGCCGCCGACGTAGACCATGTAGACAGGTTTGCCATCCGCTCCGTCGTAGTGCTCGACGCGGATCTGAGCCGCCTCGGTGCGCGATGGCGGGATGCGCTGGGCGATCTCCTCGTAACTGGCGGGCGGCGCCGTCTGAGCGGTGCTGGACTGCTCGATGTGCACGGGCGTGTCCTTGAAGGCACCGAAGAGGGAAGCACCTCCGACCACGGCCGTCGTCGCGCCGTGCAGTCCGAAGATGCCGCTGCGCCGATCATCGACCAATCGGGCCAACGGCAGAGGGATCCCCGCAGCACCGAGCATTGTGTCGTCTGCCGCAGACACCGCGAGCCTGATCAGGGAGACCATGCGAGGGTCGCGCAGGACGCCAGCCTTGCTCTTCAGGAGCCCGCCCACGTCGCGGAGGAACGCCCGCGGCGACCCTGTCGCGATCGACCCGACGCCGAGCGTCGCGGCCGCGGCCGTCAGGATGCCCGGCAAGGCGGCGAGCGCCGCCAGCCCAGCGAGCGGTGCGAGTCCTCCGAGCGCCCAGCCCGCCACCTCGCTCAGGTTGGTGAGGAACGAGTTCGCCCCTCGCTCGGCCGCACCGTAGCGCTCCGCGGCGTCGTTCAGGCTGCGGGACAACTCTCGCGACTGGACGGACGCGGACCCGATGCGAGATGCCGCGGCACCCACCAGCCGCGCGGCGTTCGGCACTCCGATCAGCCCCTGCGCAGGAGAGAGCTCCCCGATGAGGTCGGCCAGGATGCCTGCGAGTGCAGCGAGCATCCGCTCCGCCGCGAGCAGCGCATCCGGAGCCACCTCGGTGCTGCCGCCACCCGAGATGACGATGTCATCGGACACCGACGCTCGCCTCCTCTCGTTCGGTCTGCCTGTGCGCAGCCTCGCGATCGTTCTGCTGGTTCTGCTCGTCCTGGATCCGGACGAGCTGGGCACTCAGGTCGTCGTCCGCGAGATCCAACGCGGCTATCGCGTCTTTCAGCAGGCCGGACAGCTCGTCGAGTCTCGTTTCGAAGAGTCCCTCCGCGCTGGATCGCCAGCCGAGCTGTGAGGCATCCGGAACCTGAGCGGTTGCAGCGGCGAGCTCCGAACGCACGTATCTGACCGCTGCTTGGGCCGTGTGCAAGGTCGTCTGGTGCAGACGATCACCTCCTTCGAGGGCATCAGCTTGGCGGCGGTCGTGAGGTCGTGGGCATCCGATCGGGCCGATTGCGCACAATTCACCGGATCGGCCGCCTGTGGAGGGAAGCGGCGGGGCGCCGTACTGCAGCACAATGGAGTCATGACCTTCGCGCCCGATTCGCTGGAGGCGCAGGATTCCCTTCGCGAGCCGTCGCGATTCCGAATCTGCTTCGTCTGCAGCGGCAACATCTGCCGCTCTCCCATCGCCGAGGTGGTGTTCCGGCAGCTGGCCGAAGATGCCGGACTCGGCGACCGCGTGCAGGTCTCGTCGGCGGGAACCGGCGACTGGCACGTCGGGGAGCAGGCCGATCCGCGCGCGTTGGAAGTGCTGCACGCCCACGGATACGACGGGTCGACGCACCGCGCACGGCAGTTCGACTCTGGATGGTTCGATCGCCTCGACCTCGTGGTCGCGTTGGATCGCAGCCACGAACGCATCCTGAAGGCGTGGGCGACCAACGACATCGACCGCAGCAAGGTACAGCTTCTGCGCAGCTTCGAGTCACCGCGCTCCGATTCACTGGATGTGCCGGACCCCTATTACTCGGACCACACGATGTTCGCGGCCGTGCTCGGCATGATCGAGCGCGCGAACCGTGCCCTGCTCGCCCAGTTGGCACCGGCGCTGCGCCTGCCACCACAAGGACAAGGACGACCATGACCTCCCTTCCTCCCCAGCCGGTCAGCCCGCTCGACGGCCGCTACAAGGCCGCCGTCGTCGAGCTCGGTGACTTCCTCTCCGAGGCCGGGCTCAACCGGGCTCGCGTGCAGGTCGAGGTCGAGTGGCTGCTGTACCTGACTTCGCACGGCATGTTCGGGAGCGAGCCGCTCACGCAGGCACAGGCATCCGCTCTACGTGCACTCGTCACCGACTTCGGTCAGAGCGAGATCGATCGCCTCGCCACGCTCGAGGCCACGACCCGGCACGACGTGAAGGCCGTCGAGTACCTGGTGCGCGAGAAGCTGCACGACCTCGGCCTCGACTCGATCGCCGAGCTGACCCACTTCGCCGCCACGAGCGAAGACATCAACAACCTGTCATACGCGCTGACCGTGAAGCAGGCAGTGACCGACGTGTGGCTGCCGAAGCTGCGCACGGTGATCGACGCGTTGCGCGATCTCGCGATCGAGCTGCGGGACGTTCCGATGCTCGCTCACACGCACGGTCAGCCGGCGACCCCGACCACCATGGGCAAGGAGCTCGCGGTGTTCGTGTATCGGCTTCAGCGGGTGGCGTCGCAGGTCGATGCCAGCGAGTATCTGGGCAAGTTCAGCGGCGCCACCGGCACGTTCTCGGCGCATCTCGCCGCGGACCCGAGCGCCGACTGGCCGGCGATCTCACAGGAGTTCGTCGCTTCGCTCGGGCTCACCTGGAACCCGCTCACCACCCAGATCGAGTCGCACGACTGGCAAGCAGAGCTCTACGGCCGTGTATCGCACGCGAACCGCATTCTGCACAACCTGGCGACGGATGTCTGGACCTACATCTCGCTCGGCTACTTCAGGCAGATTCCGCAGGCCGGCGCAACAGGGTCGTCAACCATGCCGCACAAGATCAACCCGATCCGCTTCGAGAACGCTGAGGCGAACTTCGAGCTCTCCAGCGCGGTGCTCGACTCACTGGCATCCACGCTCGTCACCAGCCGTCTGCAGCGGGACCTCACCGACTCGACGACCCAGCGCAACATCGGCGTCGGCCTGGGGCATTCGCTGCTCGCGCTCGACAACATCCGTCGCGGACTCGACGAGATCGCAATCAACGAGGATGCCCTCGCCGCCGATCTCGACACCAACTGGGAGGTGCTCGCCGAGGCGATCCAGACCGTGATCCGCGCAGAGGTCGTCGCCGGACGGTCGTCGATCAGCGACCCGTATGCGCTTTTGAAGGAACTGACGCGCGGCAAGCGCGTGGACCGCGACGGTCTCGCCGCGTTCGTCGACACGCTCGACATCAGGGCGGACGCGAAAGCGCGGCTCCTCGCGTTGACCCCTGCCGGTTACGTCGGGCTGGCGTCGCAGCTGGTCGACTACCTCTCGACGGCGAAGTAAGCGCTGCGGCATCGCCCGCCGCTGGTCGAGTAGTGCCCGCGAAGCGGACACGTATCGAGACCTTCCCTCGAGAGGTCTCGATACGCGACGCCTTCGGCGGCGCTACTCGACCAGCGGGGAACGGCTCAGTCGTGCGGGTTGCGCGGTGCCCTCGGGCCGGCATCCGGGCTGTCCGTGCCACCCGGCAGCTCCGGGCGCTCGTGGTTCTGCTCCGCGAGATCGCGGCGCTCGTCGTCGTCGGGCTTGAGTCCGAGCACGAAGAGAGCGATGACGATGAGCGTCACGATGAATGCGATGCCGAAGAAGATCAGAGCGAGGATCGGCTCGCGGGTCGCCATCAGCACGATGAGGAAGACGAAGATCGAGAGCACGCCGGCGATGCCGAGGAACTCGACCGGACGCATCCTGTCTCGCAGGCTCGGCTTGCGCCCTTCTGGCGCCTTGTTGTCGTCGGTCACGCGTGTTTCTCCGATGCGTTCTCGTCGTCCGCGTTCGCGTGTGCGAGGCCGAACTTGAGGGTGAAGGCTCCGATTCCCACGTACACGCCGACGATCACCGCGTAGGCGCCGAAGAGTCCGACGGCGAGCAGGGCGTCGGGCGGGATGAACAGATAGACGAGGGCGAGCACCACTGTGAGCACGCCGATGACCATCCAGTCGCGTGCCGATTCGATCCGACCGCGATTACGGATGCCGCAGTACAGCTCCGCGAAGCCGGTGAGCAGCGCCCACACGCTGACGCCGTAGAGCAGCACGCCGAGACCGGCGCCGTTCAGCGACAGTGCCGCTATGCCCACGATGACGCCGAGGATTCCCTGCGCCACGAACAGCCACTTTGTGACGGCATCCTTCAGCGGGAGCGCGCCGAGGCCGACGACGATGCCCTCGACCAGCGCATAGGACCCGAACACGATAAGTCCGACGCGCGCCGAGTGCTCGGGGTCGAATGTGATGAAGCCGCCGGCGAGGAGAGCGACGATCGCGCGCACGAGGGCGACGATCCAATAACGGTCCGGGCTGACGCGCGGAGACGCGGCTGTGCTCACGTGACTTCTTTCGTGCGGGTGATGGCGGCATTCCGGCTCGCTGAGATCGGCGGATGCCCAGCCCCGATTGTATCCGTCGCGTCTGGGCAGTTCTGCAGGGGCAGCGTGCCCCGCCGACCTCCTTCCTCTCTCACCCGTCCCACGCCCGCCCGTGAACGGATGTGTGAATCAGCGGGCCGGGGCGAGACGACCGATCACCGCCGTGCCGTCCACCTCGTCGTCGTGCACGATCGACACCGACAAGCCGGCGGACTCGAGGATGCCCGCGCTGGCGGATGCCTGCCTCTCGCTCGTCTCGATGAGAAGGTGACCGCCGGGCGCGAGCCACTCCCGCGCTCCGTCCGCCACTCGCCGATGCAGCGCCAGTCCGTCTGCACCGCCGTCGAGTGCCGCACGAGCCTCGTGATCTCGTGCCTCCGACGGCATGAAGGCGATCTCGTCCGTTGGCACGTACGGAGCGTTCACCGCGAGGATGTCGACCGTGCCCTTGAGTGAGACGGGGAGGGGCGAGTAGAGATCGCCGGTGAAGACCTGCGGGGGTACCTGCGGAAGTGTGCGCGAGGGAGGCGGGTCTCGATACGCGTCGACTTCGGCGGCGCTACTCGACCAGCGAGGGGAGTCGCGCACGGCGGCGAGCGTTCGGCGTGCGCAGTCTGTCGCCGCGGGGTCGATGTCGGCGGCGTAGACCGAGGCATCCGGTCGAGCGGCCAGGATCGCGGCGCCGATCGCGCCCGCTCCGCAGCAAAGGTCGAGCACGACGGGACGTCGCGGCGCGACCCGCAGCGACTCGCGCACGAGGAGGGTGGTGCGCTGCCTCGGCACGAAGACTCCGGGTGCGACGCTGACGTGCAAGCCGCAGAACTCCGCCCAGCCGACGATGTACTCCAGCGGTTCGCCCGCGACGCGGCGTGCGACGCGGGACTCGAGTTCGGCGGAGGTGGTGGCATCCGCGAGAAGGACCGTGGCCTCGTCTTCGGCGAAGACGCATCCTGCGGCTCGGAGGCGGGTGGTGATGGCGGCGGAAGTGAGGGCGGGTGAGGAGGCGCTCATGCGGGGGGCCCTTCGACTCGCTGCGCTCGCTCAGGGAGCTGGGTCGTGAGGAGCTGCGTTAGGCGCTCTGCGGCATCCGTTCCGGGCACCGGCGTGTAGATGACGATGTGCAGGTCGGGGTGGTCTGACGGCGAGAGCTGGTGGTGCTCGAGCGTCAGCAGTCCTGCGGACGGATGCCTGAACAACCGCTCACGCGATGCGAATCCCTCGATGTCGTGCGCAGCCCACGCTGCACGGAACTCTGGACTCGCCTGCTCGAGCCGCGCGACGAGGTCGAGGTAGGCGGGGTCGCCGAGGCGAGGGCCGGCATCCGCTCGGAACTCCGCGACGAACCGTCGGCTGGTCAGCTCCCAATCGGGCAGCAGTTCGCGCACGTAGGGGTCGGTGAAGACCAGCCAGAGCAGGTTGCGGTCCTCGCCGCGGGCCGTGGCGACGCCCGGGTAGAGCACGGCGTATGCGGCGTTCCAGCCGGCGATGCGCCAATCAGCCGTGACCGTGTAAGAGGGGGAGCCGGCGAGGGCATCCATCAGGCGCTGCACCTGCGGCGGCGCGATCGCGACCGGCGGCGTTGCCGACGTGACCGCAGGGGAGTACCCGGCGAGCGAGAGCGCGTAGGCGTGCTCAGTGACGGTGAGGCGAAGGGTGCGGGCGAGCGCGTCGAGCACCTGGCGAGAAGGGTGGATGTCTCGCCCCTGTTCGAGCCAGGTGTACCAGGTGACGCTCACACCGCTGAGGTACGAGACCTCTTCGCGCCGCAGTCCGGATGTGCGTGCCCGCCCGATCGTCGGAAGCCCGGCATCCGAGCGCGACAGGCTTTCACGCCGGGCGCGAAGGAATGCGCCGAGCTCAGCTCTGCTCCGCACCTCGATCGCCACGCGACAAGGGTAGTGCGGGCGGTGCTAGTGGTGGCGCCCGCACTACCGCGCAGGGGTCAGCCGGTACGGCGGCGACGGGCAGAACGCCGCTCGCCGGCGGCGCGTCGGCTCAGCGTCGGCCGGAACGGCAGCAACAGGAAGACCGCGACGGCCAGATAGCCGAAGATCGAGATCTTCGGGAAGAACGCGCCGAGCACGATGAGCAGCACGTATCCACCGAGTCCCGGGGTGAGTCGGGTGGTCAGAAGGCTGATCTCGTCGTCGTCGAGATCAGGCGAGACGAGCTTGGCACCCACGGCGTATCGCCATACCGCGGAGAGCAGCACGGAGCACAGCAGCAGCATGATGCCGTAGGTGACCGACGCAACGCGCTCGGCGCCATCGGTCTTGAAGAATTCGGCGAGCAGGCCGGTCGCGAACGGCAGCAGGCAGACGAAGAAGAGCAGGAGCAGGTTGAGCCGCAGTATCGCTGGATCGACGTGGTCCAAGTACTCGGTCATCGTGT
>DASZMW010000116.1:0-7797 GCA_035551735.1 Humibacter sp.
GATGTTCGCCAGCATGTCGTGCGCGGTCTTCGACGGCACGTGGGACGGTGTGCCTGCGAAGACCTCGGCCGACGGGTCGAAGGGCGGGTCGGCATCCTTTCCGGTGAGCTTGCGCTGCCGCCGGAACGGAGTATCCGTGCGAACCCGGATCGTCACGCCGTCGTCGGTCGTGAGCTCGTGACCCGGCTCGCCGTCTTCGGCCTCTTTGGGCAGCCCGGTCTCGTGGTCGCGCACGATCACCTCGATGTCGAAGATGCGCTCCATGGTGAGTTCGAACAGCCCGGCCTCGGTGGGCAGAGGCGGTGTCGGCGGATGCAACGGTTGGGTGAGCGCGGCGGCGACGACCTCGCCGAGCGCCTCGATGTCGAGCGAACCACGACCCGCGATGTGCTCGACACGGCCGCGCACCTGGGCGGGACACGACTGCGCGTTCGGGCAGCGCAGATCGATGTCGCCCTCTTTCGCAGGGGCGAGACGGGTGCCGCACTCCGGGCAGAACTCGGGCATCCGCCACTCCCGCTCGGTTCCGTCTCTGCGCTCTTCGACGGCGCCCAGGATCTCGGGAATGACGTCGCCTGCCTTGCGCAGCACGACGACGTCGCCGATCAGCACGCCCTTCGCCTTCACCACCTGCTGGTTGTGCAGTGTCGCCTGCCGTACTGTGCTGCCCGCCACCCTCACGGGCTCCATCACGGCGTAGGGCGTCGCACGTCCGGTGCGGCCGATGCCGACGAGGATGTCCAGAAGCCTCGTGAAGACCTCCTCCGGCGGGTACTTGTACGCGATCGCCCAGCGAGGCGCCCTGCTCGTCGCACCGAGTTCGTCGTGCGTCGCCAGGTCGTCGACCTTGATGACGACGCCGTCGATCTCGTGCTCGAGGGAGTGGCGCCGCTCCCCCATCTCCTCGATGTAGGCCCCGACCTGCTTCAGATCGTCGAGCACTCGGTTGTACGGCGAGACCGGCAGCCCCCAGGCGCGGAGCAGGTCGTAGATCCCAGACTGCGTCGAGACCTCGGGGTTCGGCCAGGCGCCGATGCCGTGCAGATACAGGGAGAGCCGCCCTTGCCGCTCGCGCATCAACTCCTTTTCTTGGTCCGACTTGTTCTCGCGCCGCTGGCGCAGGCTTCCCGCTGCCGTATTGCGTGCGTTCGCGAACTCCGCGTAGCGGGTCTTGATCTCATCGTCCGGTTTGCCCTTCGCACGCTGATCGGCCGCGTACTGCTCCTGCAACTGGTGCTGACGCTCATTGAGGAACTCGAAGTCCTCCGTGCGCAGGAACACCTCGCCCCGCACCTCGAAGAACGGCGGCCATCCCGTGCCGGTCAGACGCCGCGGGATCACCGGGATCCAATCCACGTTCTCGGTGATGTCCTCGCCGACGGTGCCGTCTCCGCGGGTCGTCGCCGTCTCGAGCACTCCGCCGCGATACGCCAGACTGATGGCGAGACCGTCGATCTTCACCTCGGTGAGCCAGCGGACGGCGTGGCCGGCGGCATCCTGCGTCTTCACGGCCCAGTCGTTCAATTCCTCGACGCTGAAGACGTTGTCGAGGCTGAGCATGCGCTCGGCGTGCCGATGCTCAGGGAAACCGGCCGATGCGACCTCGGCGCCGACGGTCTGGGTAGGGCTGTCCTGGCCGACGAGCTCCGGGAACTCCGCCTCGATGGCCTCGAGCCGGTGGATGTCGGCGTCGTACTCGGCATCGCTGATCAGACTTCCGCCCCCGTAGTAGGCGATGCGGTTCTGCTCGATGCGTTCGCGCAGCACCTCCGATTCGGCACGGGCTGAGGCGAAGTCGGCAGGAATGTCCGTCACGACGCCATCCTAGAAGGAGCCACCGACGCATCGGACGACCTGCGAAGATGGCGTGCCGTCACACGACACCGCAAGGAGCATCATGCGCATCGTCATCGTTCCCGGCATCGACGATTCCCCGCGCGACCACTGGCAGTCGATCTGGCAGGAGTCCCTCGGGCCCGCTGCGGTGCGTATCGCGCCGGCGTCGTTCACCGAGCCGGAAGCCGACGACTGGCTGCGCGCCCTCGACCAGCTCGTCGAACCCGACGACCTTCTCGTGGCGCACAGCCTCGGATGCCTCGCCGTGGCATCCTGGATCGCCCGTGGCGGCCGCACGACGGGCGCGTTCCTGGTGGCGCCACCTGATGAAAATGGGCCGGCGTTCCCGGATGCCGCGACCGGCTTCGTGACCCCGCACGTCGCGTCCGCGGTACCGGCCGTCATCGTGGCCTCCGAGGACGACCCGTACAGCTCCCTGGCGCATCTCCGCGAATTGAGCACGTGGTGGCGCGCCCCGCTCATCAATGTCGGCCCGCACGGCCACCTGAACCGCGCGAGTCGCCTCGGTGAATGGGACGAGGGCCGCAGGCTCCTTACGGCGTTCGCCGCGGGCACCGGAACGCTGCTTCCGCCGTGGCCTTGAGGCGCCGGTTCGGTCGAGATCCGGTCAGGCGTCGACAGGCACAGCGCTGACGGTGCGATCGATGGTGCACTGGCCGAGCACACGCGTGCCGACATAGACGACGGCGCTCTGCCCGGTGGCGACACCGTTCAGCGGGGTCTCGGGGCGGATGACGAGCTCGCCGTCATCCATCACGGCTGTGGCGGGTACCGGGTCGGCGTGCGCGCGGATCTGCACCTCACAGGCGAACGGAGTCGCGGCATCCTTCGGCGGCAGGCCAGCCCAGGTGATGCGGCGGCCGGCGAGCTCCGCGATGTCGAGCGCCTCCTTCGGGCCGACGACGACCGTGTTCTCGTTGGGCTTGACCTCGAGGACGAACCGCGGGCGTCCGTCGGGGGCCGGCACCGTGATGCCGAGCCCGCGACGCTGACCGATCGTGTACGCGTGCGCGCCCTCGTGGCTGCCGACGACGGCGCCGGAGCGGTCGACGATGTCTCCGGGCGCCGTACCGACGTGCTCGGCGAGCCAGCCGCGGGTGTCTCCGTCTGGAATGAAGCAGATGTCGTGCGAGTCCGGCTTCTGTGCGACGGTGAAGCCGCGCTCCGCCGCCTCCGCGCGCACCTCGGCCTTGGAGGGCGTCGCGCCGAGCGGGAACATGGCGTGCGCGATCTGTTCTGCGGTGAGAACGCCGAGCACGTAGGACTGGTCCTTGGCCCACGCGGCCGCGCGGTGCAGTTCGCGGTTGCCGTCGGCATTCGTCACGATGCTCGCGTAGTGGCCGGTGCAGACAGCGTCGAAGCCGAGCGCCATCGCCTTCTCGAGGAGCGCGGCGAACTTGATCTTCTCGTTGCAGCGCAGGCACGGGTTCGGCGTGCGGCCCGCCGAGTACTCCGCGATGAAGTCGTCGACCACGTCGAGCTTGAAGCGCTCGGAGAAGTCCCAGACGTAGTACGGAATGCCGATCAGATTGGAGACCCGCTGCGCGTCCATCGAATCCTCGATGGTGCAGCAGCCGCGGCTGCCGGTACGCAGAGTGCCGGGCATCCGACTGAGTGCCAGGTGCACCCCGACCACGTCGTGACCCGCCTCGACGGCGCGCGCCGCCGCCACCGCGGAGTCGACTCCCCCGCTCATCGCTGCCAGAACACGCATGGCCCAAGTCTACGAAATGGTCCCTGAGTACCGGCACGCGAACTACCTACACGCGATGAGACTGCACGCACGTCGTCGCGGCCGTGCCGGTGTCAGCGGGAGCCGAGGGACGACTCGCGGGTCGCCATTCCGGCTCGGGATGCCTGTGCGTGCGCGGCAGGGAGCGCCTCGAGGAACGCGTCGACGTCGGCATCCGTCGAGGTTCGCCCGAGCGTGATGCGCAGAGCGCCACGAGCGTCGCCCTCGCTGCGACCCATCGCGCGCAGCACGTGCGACGGCTCGGGGATGCCCGCCTGGCACGCGGACCCTGTCGAGACTTCGACGCCAGCAGCGTCGAGCAGAAACAGCAGCGAGTCGCCCTCGCAGCCGGGGAACACGAAGTGCACGTTCGAGACGAGTCGGGCATCCGGACCACGCTCATCGAGCACGTCGCGTTCTGGACCGCTCAGCACCGCCGATGGCACGGCCTCGCGAACGCCCGCGATCAGTCGGTCCCGCAGTGCCGCGAGTCGCACGGACTCCACCCCTCGCGACGCCGCCGCGGAACTCGCCGCCACCGCGAACGCGGACGCGGCAGCGACATCCTGCGTTCCGCTACGCACCTGACGCTGCTGGCCTCCCCCGTGGATGAGGGGGACGATCGTGGCATCCCTGGACAGCACGAGGCCACCTGCGCCGATCGGCCCGCCGATCTTGTGCGCGGAGACGCTGAGCGCGACGAGCCCCGCCTGCCCCTTCGACCCGGTGCGCGATCGCATGCCCGCGAAATCGACGGGCAGATGCCCGTATGCAGACACCGCGTCGATGTGCACCGGCACCCCCGCGGATGCCGCGAGCGCCACGATCTCCTCGGCCGGCTGGATCGTGCCCACCTCGTTGTTCGCCCAGAGGAACGTCAGCAGCGCAATGCCCGCCGGGTCTGCGGCGAGCGCCGCTTGCAGCGCATCAATCCGAAGAAATCCCTGATCGTCGAGCGGAAGCCATTCGATCGTGGCGTCCTCGTACGCGGCCAGCCACTCGACAGTGTCGACCGTGGCGTGATGCTCCCCCTCCGGGACGAGGATGCGCGTGGCCCCGACGCTGCGACGCGCCCAGTACAGACCCTTGATCGCGAGGTTGATCGCCTCGGTACCGCCCGAGGTGAAGACCAGCTCGATGCCCTGGCAGCCGAGGGTCGTGGCGACCTGCTCGCGGGCATCCTCGAGCAGTCGCTTCGCAGTCTGCCCTGCCGTGTGGATGCTCGACGGGTTGCCGACCGTCGCCAATGCGCGCGTGTACGCCTCGATCGCCTCGGGCAGAACGGGGGTGGTCGCGGCATGGTCAAGGTAGACCGGCATAGGAATTACTGTAAGACGCATGCCTTCGGAGGATCCCCTGTCGCTGCTCGGCGTCACGACGAACGCAGACGGCGGCACCATCGGGGTCTACTCGAAGAACGCCACCGCCGTGGAGTTGCTGGTCTTCGATGACAACGATCTGCACTGGCTCGTCGAGCGGGTGCCGTTGACGCGTGGCGACGGTGACGTGTGGACGGCGCACTCCGAGCACCTGAAGCCGGGGGCTCGGTACAACATCCGATGCACCGGACCGCGCGGTCCCGAGTTCCACTACAACGAGCGCAAGCTCTTGCTCGAGCCGTACTCGCGCGGCTTGGTGCGCTCTGGAACGAACGAGTGGCGCTCCGTCGCCATCGACGGTGCGTTCGACTGGGCAGGCGCGTCGAAGCCCAGAGTTCCGCGCGACCACACTGTCGTTTACGAGGCGCACGTGAAAGGCCTCACGGCCCTGAATCAGGATGTCCCGGCCGAGCTGCGAGGAACCTACGCCGGCCTCGCACACCCGGCCACGATCGAGCACCTCGTCACGCTCGGTGTGACGAGTGTCGAGCTCCTCCCGGTGCAGGCCTTCGTCACCGAACAGCGTCTCACCCGACTCGGCCTCTCGAACTACTGGGGCTACAACACCCTCAACTTCTTCACACCGCACGCACCGTATGCGACGAAGGCGGCGCAGACGTCGGGGGCCGAGGCCGTACTGCGTGAGTTCAAGGGCATGGTGCGGTTGCTGCACGAGGCCGGCCTCGAGGTGATCCTCGACGTCGTCTACAATCACACCGCCGAGGAGGGTCTCGGCGGGCCAACGACAAGTCTGCGCGGCATCGACAACGCCACGTACTACCGGCAGAACGCCGACGGCTCCTACATCGACACGACGGGCGTCGGCAACACCATTGACTTCGGCAACACCGTCGCAGAGCGGCTCGTGCTGGACTCCCTGAAGTACTGGGCGAACGACGTGCAGATCGACGGCTTCAGGTTCGATCTGGCCGCGACCCTCGGGCGCGACGAGACCGGCGAGTTCGACAACGACCACTCGCTGCTCACGGCGATCACCGACGACCCCTATCTCGAAGGGGTCAAGCTCATCGCCGAGCCGTGGGATGTCGGTCCCGGCGGCTGGCAGACCGGCAACTTCCCGCCCGGTTGGTCCGAGTGGAACGACAGGTATCGGGGCCGCGTGCGCTCGTTCTGGCTGACGGACATCGCGGATGCCCGTACCAATGGAGCCGCCCCCACCGGCATCGGCTCGCTGGCGACCCGGCTGGCGGGATCGTCGAACCTCTTCAGTCCGGAGCGCGGGCCACTGGCATCCGTCAACTTCGTCACGGCGCATGACGGGTTCACGCTGGCCGACCTGGTCTCCTACGACAAGAAGCACAACCTCGGCAACGGTGAGAGCAATCGCGACGGCACCGACGACAATCGCTCGTTCAACCATGGCATTGAGGGCACGACCACTGATGAGGGCATCCTCGCGGTGCGGCGCAAGGCAGCCCGCAATCTCATGGCCACGCTGCTGCTGTCGGCGGGCATCCCGATGCTCACAGCCGGCGACGAGTACGGCAGGTCGCAGAGTGGCAACAACAACGCGTACTGCCACGACGACGAGCTGACCTGGTTCTCCTGGGACTGGTCGCAACGGCAGCAGGACTTCGCTGCGATAACGTCAGAGTTGATCCGATTGCGCAAGGAGAACCCGGCGCTTCGCCCCGTGCGCTTCGGCAAGTTCGGCGAGACCGTGCCGAGCGCAAGCCAGCTGGACTGGTACGACGCAGGCGGCGACACGATGGCCGAGGACGACTGGGACTCCCCGCAGAACCGCACGCTGCAATACCTTGCGGCTTCGACCCCGGAGTTCGAGGAGTTCAACCGCATTCTGCTGATCGTGCACGGCCTCGAGACCGAGACGACTGTGACACTGCCGGCGCACGAGGGAGTCGCCGGGTACACCCTGCTCTGGGACAGTGCCGACGAGACCGTCGCCGAGGGCACAGCGGAGTTCTCCCCCGGCAACACCGTGCCGCTGGGGCCGACGGCGATGAAGCTGTTCCGCGCACACGACTGAACGCTGGGAATGCCCATGGCCAAGCAATCGGCGGGAACGCCGGCCACGCTCGCGTTGACCACGGCGGGCATTCCGTTCACACAGCACGTCTACGAACACGATTCCGCCGAGACGGCCTTCGGGCTCGAGGCCGCTCGCAAGCTCGGTGTGGATGCGTCGCGCGTCTTCAAGACACTGCTGGCGGATGCCGACGGCCGTCTCGTAGTCGGCATCGTCCCCGTCTCCGGGCAGCTCGACCTCAAGGCGCTCGCATCGACTGTCGGCGCGAAGCGGGCGACGCTCGCCGACCCGGCCGTCGCGCAGCGCAAGACGGGTTACATCGTCGGAGGCATCTCTCCGATTGGCCAGAAGACTTCTCTGACGACGGTTCTGGATGCCTCGGCGAGCGCCTTCGACACGATCTTCGTCTCGGGCGGTCGCCGCGGTTTCGACATCGAGCTCACGCCCGCCGATCTGCTGAGGATCACGGGCGGGACGACCGGCCCGATCGGGCGGTGACCCGCGATCGGACGACGAGGACGTTCCACGACCTGACGGCTTGCGGTCTTACTGCCCGCGTGCTCGATTGACGGCGTTGACGAGGTACGAGCCCTTGATCGCCAGTGCGTACTTCTTCTCGATCGGAACGGTCCGCGGGTCGCACACGGCGCCCTCCACGTCCTCGACGTCGAGCCCCG
Source organism: Humibacter sp. (assembly GCA_035551735.1). GTDB lineage: Bacteria > Actinomycetota > Actinomycetes > Actinomycetales > Microbacteriaceae > Humibacter. Next base: position 7,654 of record DASZMW010000116.1, read on the forward strand.
TCAACTGGGAGATGTTCTCACCGGTGAGGCGGCAATCGATCGTCAGCGACTCGTAGATCCCCTTGAGACGTGCGTCATCGTCGATGTCGAACGACGCCAGCTGCGCCGCGAAAGTGGACACACGCACGCTTTCATCGTCGGAGA
>DASZMW010000117.1:0-2163 GCA_035551735.1 Humibacter sp.
GGGACGGGCGCGCAAAACAACTCAGAACGCGTCGGACTCCACCGGGTCGGATGAGACGAGCTGGAAGACGCCGTCGAGCACCTCGTCGGGGCGGAACGGGTACTTGTCGATCTCGGCCAGGTCGCTGATGCCCGTGAGCACCAGCACGGTGTGCAGGCCGGCCTCGATGCCGGCGACGATGTCGGTGTCCATACGGTCGCCGATCATGCCGGTGTTCTCGGAGTGCGCGCCGATCTTGTTCATCGCAGAGCGGAACATCATCGGGTTGGGCTTGCCCACGACGTAGGGCTCGCGGCCGGTCGCCCTGGTGATGAGCGCCGCGATGGCGCCGGTGGCAGGGAGCGGTCCGTCTGCGCTCGGACCCGTGGCATCCGGGTTGGTCACGATGAACCGAGCCCCGCCGACGATCAGGCGGATGGCCTTCGTGATGGCTTCGAACGAATAGTTGCGGGTCTCGCCGACCACGACATAGTCCGGGTTGGTCTCGGTGAGGATGAAGCCCGCTTCGTGCAGCGCCGTCGTGATGCCTGCCTCGCCGATGACGAACGCGCTGCCGCCGGGCATCTGGGATTTGCAGAATGACGCGGTGGCAAGAGCGGATGTCCAGATCGCCTCCTCTGGAACGTCCAGTCCAGAGGCGCGCAGCCGCGCGGCGAGGTCGCGGGGCGTGAAGATCGAGTTGTTCGTGAGCACCAGGAACGGAGTGCCGGTGTCGCGCCACTCGTCGATCAACTGGGCGGCGCCAGGCAGCGCCGAGTTCTCGTGCACGAGCACGCCGTCCATGTCGGTGAGCCAGCACTCGATCTCGTCGCGGTTCGCCATGTTCGCCCTTCGTCGTGTTCATCAAGGGTATCGGCGCAGAGAATCCGTCAGGTTTCGATCGGGTGGGCGGAGCCTGGGCGTCTTCCCTCGATCCCCTGCGTCCTCGCGCCAGCCGCGGCCTAGGCTGAAACTCGTGCCGAACGACGATCCGACTCCGACTCCGACTCCGACTGCCGAGCAGTCGACGCACGGCGTCGGCCCGTGGCCCGGCGGATCGGATGCCTGGCCGCGGGACGAGCGCTTCGATCCGGAACTGCTCGCGAACGGCGACACCCGCAACGTCGTCGACCGGTTCAGGTACTGGCGCATGGAGGCGATCGTCGCGGAGCTGGATGCCGGCAGGCATCCGTTCCACGTCGCCATCGAGAACTGGCAGCACGACATGAACATCGGGTCGATCGTGCGCAGCGCCAACGCGTTCCTCGCCGAGGCTGTGCACATCGTCGGACGCCGGCGCTGGAACAAGCGCGGCGCCATGGTCACCGATCGGTATCAGCACGTCGTGCACCACGACACGGTCGCCGACCTGGTGGCCTGGGCTCGAGACGAGCGGATGCCCATCATCGCCGTCGACAATGTGCCAGGAAGCGTGCTGATCGAGACGTTCTCGCTGCCGGAGCGCTGCGTGCTCCTGTTCGGACAGGAGGGCCCTGGTCTCTCGGACGAGGCCATCGCGGCGGCGGATGCCATCGTGGAGATCGCGCAATTCGGCTCGACCCGCTCGATCAACGCGTCGGCTGCCGCCGCGATCGCGATGCACGCCTGGATCGTGCAGCACGCTGTCCTGCCGTTCCCCCCGCTGGTCGAGTAGCGCGCGGCGTAGCCGCACGCGTATCGAGACCCTCTGTTCGCAGAATACGCAAGGTCCCGATACGCGTCGCCTTCGGCGGCGCTACTCGACCAGCGGAGGGCTACTCGACCAGCGGTGGTGCTACGGTGCCAACCGTGGTCATCGGTGCAGTTGTAGTGGCGATCCTGTCGATCGCGGTCATCGTGTTGATTCCGCTCTGCGCAACGGGGCGCATTCGGCGGAATCCGTTCATCGGCTTACGCCTTCCGGCGTTCTTCGCCTCAGACGAAGCGTGGATGGCCGGTCATCGGGCCGCCGTACTGCCGTCGGTGTGCGGAGGGGTCGTCGGCCTGGTCGCAGCCATCCTCGTCGTGGCGGTGCAGGGGTTCGGCGAGGTCTGGTTCGTGATCGAGATCGCGGCGATCCTGGCAGGGCTGATCGTGGGAGCCGTGCTGGGCACCCGAGCCGCCGAGGGCACGCAGCGATAAGCCTGCGTGCAGGGCGCCTACCCGACGCAATCGTCGGTCAGGCGCGAGCTGCGACCCGCTGCA
>DASZMW010000118.1:0-3260 GCA_035551735.1 Humibacter sp.
CGGCAGGGCACACGCCGGCGTCATCGGCGGGCTCACGCTCGCGGCCAAGGGCGGCACGAACGGCGAGAACCACAACCACAAGGACCTCGGCTCCTTCATCGTCGCCGACGACGGGCTGCCGCTGATCGTCGACATCGGCAAGCCGACCTACACCGCGCAGACCTTCGGTCCCGATCGCTATGACATCAGGGCGATGCAGAGCGGATGGCACAACGCACCGGCACCGCGCGGGCTCGAGCAGGGTGACGGTGCCGGCTTCCACGCCGCCGTCGTGCATGTACCGTCGGTGGCGGCGGAACCTGGCAGCGACCAGAGCCCGGCGGCGAACGACGAGACGCTCCCGATCGAGCTGGAGCTCGAGCTCGGCGCGGCGTATCCGCTGCGGGAAGGCGACAGCTGGCGGCGCACGTTCCGACTGGCATCCGCTCGCCGCATCGAGATCGACGATCGCTGGCGGCTCCACGGCGACGCGGATGCCCCGACGCTGGTGCATCTCGTCGTCGCCGGCGTCGTCGAGGCGATTGGCGCAGGCATCCGTGTCTCCCGTGATGCCGCTGGCATCGACATCACGACGGCCGAGCGCATCGCGCCGGTGATCGAGGTGTGGGAGCTCGACGACCCTGAGCTCGTCGCTGTCTGGGGACCGCAGCTGACGCGCCTCACGTACGAGGTGCAGGCATCCGACGGCCGACTCACGACCATCATCGAGGAGGCGCGATGAGCGGCACGGGCGACCAGCTGTTCGCACTGCAACGACGCGAACGGATCATGGACGAGGTGCGCGAGCACGGTTCGGTCAGCGTCAGCGACATCGCGCCGAAACTGAACGTGAGCGAACTGACGATCCGCCGCGACATCAACGCCCTGGCCAGTCAGGGGCTCGTGACCAGGGTGCACGGCGGTGCAACGTTGCGCAGCTCGATAGAACCGGGTATCTCCCCTGGCCTCGCGGGCTACGACCCGGCGGTGACGAAATACACGATCGGACTCGTCGTGCCGTCGCTCGACTACTACTGGCCGCCGATCGTGAACGGTGTGCGCGCTCAGGCGGCCCAGTTGCGCGCCCGCGTGCTGCTGAGGGCGTCAACGTACGACGTGCGCGATAACCGACGGCACGTGCAGGCGCTGCTGAACACCCCTGGCATGCACGGGCTGATCGTGGCGCCCGACACAGCGGGTGACGAGGGTCTCGAGATGCTGCGCTGGCTGGACTCCCTGCCGGTTCCCGTCGTGCTCGCCGAGCGGCGCGTGCGACCGGCGGCCGCCGCGCATCGTCTGGAGTCCGTGGTCACCGACCACGTGACGGGCGCTGCCCAGGCGGTGCGTCATCTGCACGCTGCGGGCCACGAACGCATCGGGCTGCTCACCCAGTCCCAGAATCCGACCGGGCGATACGTGCGCAAGGGCTGGCTCGCCACCCTGGGCCTGCTCGGGCTGCCGACCGACGTGGCGACCATGGACGGCATCCACTTCGACGCGCCGGGCGGCGAGCGCGCCATGAACGAAGCGCTACGACTGTGCAAGGCGACCGGTACGACGGCGGTGATCGTGCTGTCCGATCCGCAGGCGCTCGCTCTCGAGCAGCACAGCCTCGACCGGGGCATCCGTGTGCCTCACGATCTCGCGATCGTCGCGTACGACGACGAGGTCGCCCGGTTCGGCGACCCGGCGATCACCGCGGTGCGACCGCCGAAGCACTACGTCGGCCGTGAGGCAGTCAACCTGCTCATCGCGCGCCTCGAAGCCGGCCAGGGGCGGCCGACCCACCGGGTGAAGCTCACTCCCGAATTGCACGTGCGCGATTCCTCGCTCCCAACCACCATCAGCCGAGGCGAAGCGGATGCCGCGCCGAGAACAGACGAGGACGTGACGGCGTGAGCATCGACCTTCCCCCCGAGAACCGCGAGCTCTCCCCTTACACAGGCTGGACGCGCGATCACTGGGCCGCGATCGCCGACCATCTGCTGCTCTCGCTCCAGCCCTACTTCTCCGCGACGCGCAGCCGTGTGCTGCTGCCAGGGCGAACCAGTTCGAGCGGTATGGACAGCGACGGCCTCGAGGGATTCGCGCGTTCTTTGCTGCTCTACGCTTTCCGGTCGAAGGGCGAGAACGGACGCGATCCGCACGACTTCACGTCGTGGTACCGCGCCGGGCTCATCGCCGGAACGGATCCGGCGAATCCCGAACGCTGGCCGACGGCGGGCGAGGTGGGCCAGGCGAAGGTGGAGGCGGCATCCATTGCGCTCGCGCTGCAACTCACCCGTCCCTGGCTGTGGGACACCCTGTCGGGTGCGGACCGGCAGCACGTCGTCGACTGGCTGGCGCAGGCTCCGGAGGGCTGGTATCCGGACAACAACTGGCTGTGGTTCCGCATCACGGTCGAGACGTTCCTCGCGTCGGTCGGCGGCCCGCACGATCCGCGGCGCGTCCTCGCCGATCTGGCGACCATCGAGTCGTACTACCGTGCAGACGGCTGGTACGCCGACGGCGAGCTGCGCGCTTTCGACTACTACTGCGGCTGGGCGATGCACGTGTACCCGCTGCTGTGGACGACGTCTCCCGGCGCGGATGCCTTCGGCTCGGCTGCACTGGATTCCGTGTTCCGCGGCCGCCTCACCGAGTTCCTCGACGATTACGTGGCACTCGTGGGTGCCGACGGGATGCCCGTGCTCCAGGGACGCAGCCTGATCTATCGGTTCGCGACGGCGGCGCCGCTGTGGATGGGCGCCGTCACCGGCGCGACGCGATTGTCGGCGGGGGAAACCCGGCGGGCGGCATCCGGCATTCTGCGCGCCTTCGTCGAACGTGACGGCATCGACGAGCGTGGGCTGCTCACCCTCGGCCTGCTCGGTGAGTGGCCGGCGATGGCGCAAACGTACTCCGGCTCTGGGTCGCCGTATTGGGCGTCGAAGGGGATGCTCGGCCTGATGCTTCCCGCCGACCACGAGGTGTGGAACGCGGTCGAGGAACCGCTGCCTGTGGAGCGCGGCGACGTGCGGCGGGTCATCCGCCCGGCCGGTTGGCTGGTGAGCGGCACTGCATCGGACGGTGTCGTGCGCGTCTACAACCACGGGACGGATCACGCCGCCGCCGGGGACCGGTCTGGCGACTCGCCCATCTACGCGAGATTCGGCTACTCGAGTGCGACGATTCCGCCGCTGATCGGTGAGACGATCGACTCCCCGATCGACAACTCGGCCGGCGCGCTCGACGCCGACGGCCACTCGACGCACCGCACCGGGTTCGCGCGGGGCGTGATC
>DASZMW010000119.1:0-3217 GCA_035551735.1 Humibacter sp.
ATCCGCTCGCAGCGCCGTGCCCGGCACGATGTCCGCGCTCGCCGCAGGGGCGACGGCGTCGACCGCGACCGTGATGAGCGGGGCATCCTTGCGCACGATGTCGCCGACGGCGGCGCACAGCTCCTCGACCCGGCCTGCGAACGGCGACGGCAACTCGACGGATGACTTCGCCGACTCCACCTCGACCACGGGCTGGTCCACGACGACCGTGTCGCCCGGCTGCACCAGCCAGGTCACAATGGTCGCCTCGGTGAGTCCCTCGCCGAGGTCGGGCAGCAGGAATCGTTCGGTTGCCACTCTGCTCACCACCCTTCTCACCACTGCCAGGTGTCGAGTGCGGCGAGTACGCGCTCGGCGGTCGGCAGAAAGTACTCCTCGAGCTTCGGCGAGGGGAACGGAACGTCGAAGCCGGCGATGCGCAGAATGGGTGCCGCGAGGTGGAAGAAGTTGCGCTCCGTCACGCGTGCGGCGACCTCCGCGCCGTAGCCGCCGAACTGCGCGGCCTCGTGGATGACCGCGGCGCGTGAGGTCTTGCGCACCGAGGCGCCGACGGTCTCGTCGTCGAACGGCGAAAGCGTGCGCAGGTCGATCACCTCGATCGAGAGGTCCTCGAGCTCCGCCAGCTCGGCGGCATCCATCGCGGTCTTCACGGTCGGGCCGTACGCGAGCAAGGTCACATCCGTTCCGGTGCGGATGACGCGGGCGGCGTCGAGCGGTGCGGTGGGGGTCGCGTGGTCGACGGCATCCTTCATCCAATACCGGCTCTTCGGCTCGAGGAAGATCACCGGGTCGTTGCTCGAAATCGCCTGCCGGAGCATCCAGTAGGCGTCGGACGGGTTCGACGGCGTGACCACCGTGAGACCTGGAGTGTGCGTCCAGTAAGCCTCGGAGGAGTCGGAGTGGTGCTCGACACCGCCGATCCCGCCCGCGTAGGGAATGCGCACCACGACGGGCAGCTCCAGCGTGCCCTTCGTGCGGTTGCGCATCTTGGCGAGGTGCGACGTGATCTGCTGGAACGCCGGATAGCTGAAGGCGTCGAACTGCATCTCGATCACGGGCCGCATGCCGTTCATCGCCATGCCGATCGCCGTGCCGACGATGCCGGCCTCAGCGAGCGGGGAGTCCCACACCCGGTCGTCGCCGAACCTGGCGCTCAGCCCGTCGGTCACGCGGAAGACGCCGCCGAGCGGGCCGACGTCCTCACCGAAGACCACGACCGAGTCGTCCTCGGCCATCGCGTCGGCGAGCGCCGAGTTCAGCGCCCCCGCGAGTGTGACGGATGCCGGCGCCTGCGCCAGAACGGCCGTCACGTTCGTGTCGTGTGCGATCGTCATGACAGGTGCCTCGCTTCGCTGGATTCGAGTTCGGTTGCCAGGTAGTCCCGCTGTTCGGCCAATGCGGTGCGCGGCGTTGCGTACACGTGGTCGAAGAGCTCCAGCGGATTCAGGTGCGGGGACTCGTTCATCGCGTCGCGGGTCTCGGCGGCGAGCTGCTCGGCGGCATCCGCGATCTCTGCACGTAGCCCCTCGGTAAGCACGCCCTCGCGGATCAGGTATGACTCGATGCGCGCGATCGGGTCGAGGGAACGCCAGCGCTCCACCTCGTCGTCGTCGCGGTAGCGGCTCGGGTCGTCGGAGTTGGTGTGCGCCTCCATACGGTAAGTGAGGCCCTCGATCAGGGCCGGGCCGCCGCCGTTCCTCGCGCGATCGAGGGCATCCGTGATCACGGCATACATTGCCGCGACGTCGTTGCCGTCGACGAAATGGCCGGGCATCCCGTATCCGATCGCCTTGTCTGCGAGGGTGCGCGCGTGGGACTGCTTGGAGAACGGCACGCTGATCGCATAGCCGTTGTTCTGCACCACGAATACGGTGGGTGTCTGCCAGACGGCGGCGAAGTTGAACGCCTCGTGCGCCTCGCCCTCGCTGGTGGCGCCGTCGCCGAGGAACGCGAGGGTCGCGACGGGTTCATGCCGCATCTTCGACGCCGTCGCGAACCCGACGGCGTGCAGAGCCTGGGTCGCCAGCGGCGTCGACTGCGGGGCGATGCGGCGCTGCTTGGGGTTGAAGCCGGAGTGCCAGTCCCCTCGGAAGAACGACAGGATCTCGACCACAGTGACGCCTCGTGCCAATAGTGCGATCGAGTCGCGGTAGGTCGGGAAGAGCCAGTCGTCGTCGGCGAGTGCCGCGGCGGCCGCGATCTCGCACGCCTCCTGGCCGAGCCCGCTTGGATAGGTCGCGAGACGTCCCTGGCGGGTGAGCGCAGTGACCTGCACGTCGAAGCGGCGGGCGAGCACCATGCGGCGATAGAGGTCGAGGAGGATGCCCGCCTCCGGCATCGCGAACCCAGCGGCTCGCTCCCGTGGCGCGGGTTCTCCCCGCTCATCGATCAGCCGGATCGGCTGCGCCGTCGGCAGTGTCGGCCCCGTGACTTCGTCGTCGCTCACACTGCCATGGTGCGGTGCTTTCGGGGCCGGCGGGACGGCATCCGCTCAGGTCGTTTCAGACGGCGCGAGTGACACGGCAAGAGTGTCAGAACTGCGCTCCGCGGCCCGGCGAACATGCCATTCGTCCGGCTCTCGACGGATCAATTCCAGGAGTCGCGGGCGATGCCGGGGGCCGTGCCGTCCCACGAGTCGAGCACGATGTGCGAGCGGGTGGACTCCACGCCCTCGATCTCGTGCAGCTGCCGCATGATCACGTCGCTGAGCCGTTCGTGATCGGGCGCGCTGACTGTGAGCACGAAGTCGATGTCGCCGCTGACGGCGAGCACGGATTCGACGAACGGGAGGGCGGCGAGGGCGGTCGCGACATCCTTCCACTCGTGTTGTCCGGCGGTCTTGACGATGACGAGTGCCGTGACATGCAGCCCGATCGCCTTGCGGTCGATGCGGGCGCCGAATCCGGTGAACACACCCTCGGAAATGAGTCGCTGCAGCCGGTTGGCGACGGCAGTGCGCGAGATGTGCACGCGCTCGGCGAGGGCGCGCACAGAGAGGCGCGAGTCGGCGCTCAGCTGAGCGATGATCGACCGGTCGACCTTGTCCAGGTTCATCGGTAAAGAAGCTTACGTGGCGCCGAAGCGACGGCGGCGGCCGCTCACCGCCGATTGCGGTACTGCGCACCCGGCCCGTAGATCAGCGCGCCGGCGATCGGCACGAGCAGGAAGAACAGCCAGCCCCACGCCCAGCCCTGCCAGATGAAGCCGGAGATGAAGA
>DASZMW010000120.1:0-3993 GCA_035551735.1 Humibacter sp.
CCAGTGCACCGCGGCGAAGAATGCCGAGTTGAGCAGTCCGCCGCTCAGAGCGAGCCATGCAACGGGAACCAGGAAGGCGATGTCGAGCACGATGCGGCCGAGGGCAAGCGGATAGGTCCAGCGGCGCTGCGAGTAGACAAACACAGTGAAGGCAACCTGGAGCGCCATCACGACGATGATCCAGGGCAGCCAGAACGTCCACAGCTGGGGGTTCAGCACCGGGACAGAGTCACCGGTCGACGTGCGGATCGGCGATGCGAACTGCTGCCAGAACACGGCGGCGATGATGAATGCTCCCCACAGGATGCCGCCGATCAGGCCCCCACGATCGAGTCCCCTTTCGCCCGCGTCGGGATCCGGCAGCATGTCGGGCGTCCAGTCCGCGATGCCGCGCCCCTCGCGCGGCACCCGTTCGAGGATGACGAACACGAGTGTCGTCCAGAATCCCACGTGCACGCACACTTGGATGGCCAGGGCGATGGCGCTGCCGATGATGTCGCCGACGTCGTCACGGGCGAACGCCTGAACGACCACCATCACGAGCACCGCGATCGGCGGAACGAGGCTGTAGAGCAACACCATCGTGCGTCGGTAGGCGGGGAACAGGGCCGGGCCGATCAGCTGCAGCGGACGGTCGGTGTAGGTGGCGGCGAGGCGCTCGGGATCGCCGAGTTCGGTGATGGCATCGCGTTCGGGGTCGGATGCCCCTTCCTCGCGCTTCGCCTCGGCGGTGTCGGTCACCAGGGCGCGCACCTCGAGTTCGAGTTCGTCGCGCTGGTGCTTCGGTACGCGTCGTCCGACGGCGTACACGTAACGGTCGGTGAGGGTGGTCATGATTCGTCTCCTGAAGTCAGCGCGCGGATCGAGTCGGTGATGGCCGACCAATCGGCGAGCAAGGTCTGGGCGAGGGCGAGTCCGGCGGCTCCGGTCTGATAGAACTTTCGCGGTCGCGCTTCGTCGGTGTTCCAGCTGCTGGTGAGGAAGCCCTGCTTCTCCAGCCTGCGCAGCAGGGGATAGAGCGTTCCGGCATCCGTTGCGAAGCCGAGCGTCTCGAGCCGCTCGAGCAGGGCGTAACCGTAGTCCGGAGCACGCAGGCTCAGCAGGCAGGCCAGCACCACGGTTCCTCGGCGCAGTTCCTGCAGGTGTCCTGCAGTAGTGTCATCTATCTCCATGTGACTCACCATAGTGAGAGTCACACACTATTGCAACACACTCAAGCTCCACAGAATTGGGGCGCGGCCCGTGAACCGCTCGGTGCTACTCCCCGAGGGGGCCGGAGTGCGCGTCGAGGAACGCGTACAACTCCGTGTCGTCGACGCCAGGGAACGCGCCGGCCGGCAGCGGCGAGAGGATGTGCGCGTGCAGCCGCGCGCTCGGCCACGATCTGTCAGACCACGTGGACTCGAGCGAGGCATCCGGCGTTCTGCAGCAGGCCGGATCGGGGCACGTCGAGACGGCACGTACGGTGGTCTCGCGACCGCGGAACCACTTCGCATCCGCGAACGGAACGCCGATCGTGATGGTGAAGCTGCCGGCATCCGCTCGACCGGTCTGCGTCGCGCACCAGTAGGTGCCAGCGGGAGTGTCGGTGTACTGGTACAGCTCGGTCGTGCGGTTCGTCTGTGCGAAGGCGCTGCGCGCGCTCCACTTCGCACACACGAGTTGGCCCTCGATGGCGCCCGTCACATCGGTGGGCAGCGGGAGACCGTCGTTCTCGTAGCCCTTGTAGAGCGCGCCGTCCTCGCCGACCCGCAGGAAGTGCATGCTGATGCCCAGGTGTGCCGTGATCAGGTTGCTCAGTCGCAGGGATGCCGTCTCGTGCGTCACGCCGAACGCGTCGCGGAAGTCCTCGACGGCCAGGTCCTTCTCCTTCTTGGCGTTCTGCAGAAAGGCGACTGCGGCGCTCTCGGGCATGAGGCAGCATGCCGCGAAGTAGTTGATCTCGATGCGCTGGCGCAGGAACTCGGCGTAGCTGGTCGGGCGCTCGTGCCGGAGCACCCGGTGCGCGAGGGCTTGCAGAGCCATCGAGCGCAGACCGTGCCCGCCGGGAATCGAGGCGGGCGGCAGGTAGATGCGGCCGTTCTCGAGGTCGGTGATGGAACGGGTCGAGTTCGGCAGGTCGTCGACATAGATCAGCTGGAAGCCGAGCCGTTTCGCCATCACGCTCACCTCGCGGTGCGTGAGCGCTCCGGAGAGGTGGCCGGATGCCTTCACGTGCTCCTCGGCGAGCCGCTCGATCTCCGGAAGGTAGTTGTCTTGTCCGCGCATCCACTCGCGCAGCTCGGTGTTCGCGCGCCTGGCCTCCTCCGGCGTGGCGATGGCCTTGCTCGCCTGGCGGGCCAACTCGCGATGCAAGCCGACGAGGGCCGCGAGCGTGTCGGTCGGCGTGCCCTTCGTCGGCCGCACGGTGGGGAGTCCGAGTGTCGTGTAGAGCGGGGACTTCTGCGCCTTGCCGAGCTCGATCTCGTAGGCCGTGCGCTCGTCCGGCGGCTCGGCGATCAGCAGGGATGCCAGGTCGACGCCGATCGCGGTGGCGATGGACTGCAGCGTCGTGAGCTTCGGTTCACGCTTGCCGTTCTCGATCATCGACAGCTGGCTCTGCGACATCCCGACGCGCGTGCTGACCTGCTCGAGCGTGAGCCCACTGCCGGTGCGAAAGTGTCTGATGCGATGGCCGATCGTGGCGATGTCGGCGGCGTCGGCGTCCATTCGTTCACGGTAGCAAAAGAACAACGATTCTTCACGCGAGATTTCCCTGAGCGGATGCCTCATCTGGCTTCAGAGTGAAGTCATGACGATCCTCCAGAGGCCACGCACCCCCAAGACCAGCCGGGCGGATGCCGAGGGCACCGGCTCTCGCCCGGCTTCTCCTCTCGAGACCGTCGCGCCGCCCACGGACCTACGCGATTCCTTCGGCGCGCTGTTCGACGAACGGGAGGCGCTCGCCGGCACCACAGACGTGGGGCTCGCCTCCTGGGTGGCCGAGATCGCGGAGCTCACTCAGCCGGACGAGATCGTGTGGTGCGACGGGTCACGCCGCGAGGCCGACCGGCTCTTCAAGATTCAGTTGGCGAGCGGGCAGCTGATCAAGCTGAATCCGGAGTGGCGTCCCGGCAGCTACCTTGCACGCACCGACCCGGCCGACGTCGCCCGCGTCGAGGCCCGCACGTTCATCTGCTCGGAGCACGAGCACGACGCCGGCCCGACGAACAACTGGCGCGAGCCGCGGGTGATGCGCAGCGAGCTCAACGAGGCCTTCGCCGGCAGCATGCGCGGCCGCACGATGTACGTCGTCCCGTTCTCGATGGGGCCGCTCGGCGGCGCGATCTCGCAGCTGGGCGTGCAGCTGACGGACTCCCCGTACGTCGTCGTGTCGATGGGCATCATGACGCGCATGGGCAGCGGCGCGCTCGATCTGATCGAGCAGGGGCGGCCGTGGGTGCGCACGGTGCACAGCGTGGGGTTCCCGCTCGTGGATGCCACGGGCATCCGCCGCCCTGATGTCGCGTGGCCGTGCAACGAGACGAAGTACATCGTGCAGTTCCCCCAGGACCGAGAGGTGTGGTCGTACGGCTCCGGCTACGGCGGCAACGCTCTGCTCGGCAAGAAGTGCTTCGCGCTGCGCATCGCGTCGCAGATGGCGCGGGAGGACGGCTGGCTCGCCGAGCACATGCTCATCATCAAGGTCACGTCGCCGGCTGGGCGCGTGCACCACATCGCGGCGGCGTTCCCGTCGGCGTGCGGCAAGACCAACCTCGCGATGCTCCGGTCGCAACTGCCCGGTTGGCAGGTGGAGACGGTCGGCGACGACATCGCCTGGTTGCGGCAGGGGGCGGATGGCGCCCTCCGCGCGGTCAACCCGGAGGCCGGTTTCTTCGGGGTCGCGCCGGGGACCGGGCCATCCACTAATCAGAACGCCGTTGACATGCTCTGGGGCAACACGATCTTCACGAATGTCGCGCTGCGCGACGACGGCGACGTGTGGTGGGAGGG